>VBPP01000320.1 GCA_005877365.1 Nitrososphaerota archaeon | reverse complement strand
CCCCTCTTCACCGTCGTCGACGACGCTCCCGCGAGGGCCCGGAGCTATCTCTCTACGTCGCTCGAATCGAAGAGCTCCCTCGTTCTGGTAGCTTTGAAGGGGAAGAGCGTGGTCGGAGTCCTGCGAGCAGAGGTCAGGGAGAGGACCTTTTACAAGCCCACGATGGGCGGCAACATCACAGACTTTTACATCCTTCCGGAGCACAGGCGGAAGGCTCTCGGGAACACCATGCTTGAGCGTGCCTCTAAGGCTCTCAGGAAGCTCGGCGCACAGGTCGTGACCGCGGAGTTTCCTGCACGAAATGAGATAGCCGTGAAATTCTACTCAAAGAGGAGATTCAGGGCCCTGACCAATTTGAGCGGGCCACCAGCTCGAGAAACCCGGAGCCTAAGTCAGCGAATCTACCTCTTCTTGGTGGAGAAGGCCTTTAACATCCCGTCCCCGTTAACCTCGATCGTCGTCCTGAAGCTCCTCGGGTCCTCGATTGAAACCCCACCGCTTATCGCCCACTCTTTGAAGGAGCTGTCTCCAGACGTCTCCCCCTTGACCTCGTGTGAGGAGCGCAGGTGGAAGGTCCGAGTCTTCCCCGTCAGGTTCCTCCCATCGACGATTATCTTCAAGGAGTTCTCGTCCTGGCTGATGAACTCCACGGAGCGTGTGTACCTTCTGTAGAGTCCCCCAAGAATGACGGCGTACACTACGGTGGCCGCTAGGTCGAAGAGGCTGATGAGAATCCTCGCCGTATACTCAAAGCTGAGACCCGCCAGCCCCAAGTAAAGCAGCGCGATGAGGAGGAGGAGCCCCATAGAGGCGGCCTTAACCCTTGGCGACTGGCCGGGCAGATGCTCGTAGAGAATTCCGTACGCGGCCGCGAAGACGAGAGAAATGACAAATCCGAGGAAGATGAAGTAGGGGATGTAGACAAGGACGACCGACGAGAAGCATTCCTCCGGCGTCGGCCGAACACCCCCAGCCACCCCCCCACAGGCCGAAGGGAGGTTAGCGGAGAGGAACTGGAGGACGTCGCCCTTCAGCGCGTAGAGTAGGAGGACGTTGAAGAGCCCCATTGACCCGGCGTAGACTATTCCAGCGAGTATCCCTGCCTTCACTCCGGCAAAGGCAGAGCCCAAGGCTCGCGCCTAATCCTTGAGTGCTTCAAGCACTTGCTGGTCGTGCCCGTCGACCCTCACCTTCCTGAAGATCTTCTTGATCCTCCCCTCGGGGTCGATTACGAAGGTCGACCTTTCAGTACCCCAGTATGTCCTTCCGTAGTTGTTCTTTAGCCTCCAGGTGTCGTAGAGCTTGTGCGCGGTCAAATTCTCGTCGCTCAACAGGGTGAAGTTCAGCCCGTACTTTCTGATGAACTTGTCGTGAGAGGCGAGCGAGTCCTTGCTGACGCCGAGAATAACGGCGTCGAGCTTCTCGAACTTTGGGAGGTTGTCCCTGAATGAGCACGCCTCCTTGGTGCAACCAGGCGTGTCGTCTTCGGGGTAGAAGTAGAGAACGACGTTCTTCCCTTTGAGGCTACTCAGCTTCACGTCTTCTCCGTCGCTTGATGGGAGGGAGAAGTCTGGCGCCGGGTCTCCCTCGTTCAGTTCCACGCTCTTGTTCATCGTTCGGGTGGAGAATCACTGGTAGAAAACTTTAACCCCGTTTCAGGAACGTTCGGGCTCGATTGTCGGTAGACGTCCACGTCCATCCCTGGACAAGGTCTTTCATTCTGAAGAATGGTCCCATCGTGAAAGCCTGCAGGTTCTTCAATCTCGACACGACCCTTCTCCCAAAATCAATCGGGCAGCTTCTTGAGGAGATGGACGAAAGCGGGGTCGAGAAGGCCGTTATCCTCGGCCAGGATACTCACGCCACTCGGAACCCGAGCTTCAAGAACTACACGATTCGAAACGATGACCTGGCGGAGGTGGCCGCGCATGGGAGGGGGCGGCTACTCCCCTTCGCCGGGGTCGACCCCAACGCCCCTCCCCAGGCCCTAAAGGAGCTGAAGAGAGCGATAAGGAAGCTGGGCTTCAGGGGTTTGAAGGTCCACAACAGCGCGAACTCCGTTTATCTGAACGACAGGAGGAAGATGTATCCGCTCTACGCTCTCTGCGAAGAGGAGGAGCTTCCGATACTCTTCCACACCGGCACGACGGCCCTCGGGGACTGCGAGATCAGGTACAGCAACCCCGAGCTGCTAGACGGGGTGGGGCAGGAGTATCCCGACCTGAAGATGATAATGGCCCACTTTGGCTGGCCCTGGATGGACATGGCGATCGCGATCGCGATGAGGAATCCCAAAGTCTTTCTCGACGTCTCCGGTTGGAAGCCCAAGTATCTTCCCTCGTCTCTCCTGTCGTACCTTAACGGTCCGCTCCAGAGTCGGATTCTCTTCGGCACCGACTACCCCATGATAAGGCATCGCGACTGGATGCGCGACTTCAACGAGACATTGAAGCCGAGGCTCAAACCCGGGGTGGCCGAGAATCTGATGAGGAGGAACGCGGAGAAACTCCTAGGAAGCTAGTTAGGGAGAGACCAGCTGGTTCTTGAGCGCCCTCCGCCCCCCGAACCCTTCCTCAGGCCTGTGCCAGTAACCAACCTCCTCTTCGCCGTATCTCCAGCAGAGAAAGACCTTCTCGCCATACCTCTCCGCCGGAAAGTCTACCAGACCGAAGTCGATGTCCCTTACAGTCAATCCGAGGTCTTCCAACTCCCTGATGGTTTTCATCATGTCTTCTGCGAGGAAGTCCAGTCGCTTCGCTTTCTCTATGGACCCATCGGTCCTCAGGCCGATCAGGTTGTACCTCTCGACCTCATCTTTCTGCGCGTCTAGCAACTTCTTTTTCTCTATGAGAGCCTTCATCTTTTCCCTGACGTCCGGCAACATCCTCGTCGCCTCCTGCGGTGTGAAGAGGTGATTCTCTCCCTGGTTGCTCGATCCGAAGGAGGTTGACAAAATTCGCCCCTCTTCACTTGATATCTTTCAGTTAAATGCTTTCGCTGCACGAAAGACGCAACTGGGGTCTACAAATTTTACGTAAATCTAATATTAAGTCCAACCCATGGGGCGCCTTGGACGGGGCACGCGAATAGTATGCGGAAGGGGCCACGCAGCTTCGTGGCGAAACGCCGGTCGAGGAGGGGCGAGAGTTTGTTCCAATAAAGGTTGTTTCGGATGGGCGTTCCGTTCTGGGTGGCGAATTTGGACTAAGAATAAGTGGTCGGGGAAAACCATGAGGCCCGTCATAGTCTCTCACCGCGCAGGTGCCTCCCGTGTCGAAATCCAGCGGGGCGAGCTTTCCGAACGTCAGCGGAACCAGTTCGCCTGCCTGCAAGTTGTTGTAGCTTCCAGCGTATGAGTAGACAGAGGTGGACCAACTGTTCGTCGAGCTCCGGGGTCTAAGCCCTCTGAGAAAGCAACGGGCAGGCTCCTTGCAGGCGTTCGTCATTTAATGCAGAAAACCTCCGATGTCGTACTTGACGTTTATTGTCATTAAGTTGTCATCGCGTCCTAGATACTGGCCGGTGTCTGGGAAGAAGGCTTCGTACCGATAGTCACAAGCTCCTCTGAGGCTTTCTACACGTTTAGTCGGCAGGTGGGGGAAACCTTCACTTACTGTTTGTTCTTCAGGAGGGCTTCTGTTTGTTCGACAGAGAACCCCACCTCTTTCAACCCTCGACTTCATCGCGTCATCGAAAAAATATTTACTTCAAGCTCACTGAAATCGGCCTCCCTATGTAGCCAGCGTGGGGATTAAAGGAACAGTCTTGTGACAAGTCGTAAGTTATTATTTCTTGCCCACGACTAGGGTGCTCGCATCATCATCTCTAAAAGGCTCGTCGCCACGCCTCGCGATAT
>VBPP01000337.1 GCA_005877365.1 Nitrososphaerota archaeon | reverse complement strand
TGTAATAAGACTGTTCCGCCCGACTCGTAGGGAAGGTGCCTGCTTCGGGTAGGACCTCTCCCACACGGGAGAGGAGCTTGTCGCGGCCTGCGCTGAGGCAGGCGGTTGGCGAATTGGCAAATTTGGGGTCCTCGAGCCTGCGGATTCCCCTAGATTGCACAAATATTTCATCTCCTCTTGTAAGATGCTAATATGGTGGACAAGAAAAAGCAGAAGTTCATCGGTCTCTTGGCGCAGAAGGTGCTAAGCGGAGAGATCTCACAAGAGCTCTTCAAGAGGCTCGAGCTCGCGGTGAACTATTCTGATGAGCTTAAGATTCATGAGCTCGGCGACCCGGCGGCACTCGCCGTTGTGGACTGGTTCAAGAGGCGGGGGTTGGAACGAGCATGGACCTTCACGAAGACCGCTTGCCCGGGGTGTTCGAAGGAATCCTACGCATTCGAGAACAAGAATCTGATGCTGGTAATCTGCCCGAACTGCATGGGCGAGAAGACCAGCCCACTCCTCACGATGAATCCGGGTCAAAAAGACCTCCAGGGCCTGTCGGCTCAAGTGAGGGAGATAATACTGAGAGCCGAGGCCCGGGCGGCTAACCTCAGTCCTCAACCCAAATAGCCGAGGACTGGTCGTTCAATGGAGGAGAAGCCACGAGGGTGCTCGTCCCACCCTTGATTCAGGACGTGCTGAAGGTAACCAGAGCGATGGCATCGGATACCAAGTTCTTCGTCAAGGTATTCCCGGCGCAGAAACCCAAGAAGGTCCCGAAGGCCGTCACGGAGACACTCAAGGGGGTTGCGGGCGCAAAGGCGATGGGACGAATGAAGAAGGAGAGCGTCGACTGTCCCGTGGTGAAGCATGAGGTAGGGTTCCTCGTCTGTTTTGCCTGCCCGTCATTTCTTAGAAGAGTCTCGGGCGAGGTCCACTGCGCGGGGGGAGAGGGGCCACCGAGGGAATGGCTCATCGGCTGACGATTCAGCGACGGCCTCCGCCTCCAAGATAGACGCTGAATTCATAACACAGTTAATACTGATCCGCTGATTCGACCCAACTGTTGAAGGAGGACGAGACGGACCAGTCTAAGCCGGCGGTGGTCGACAATCTGGCTCGCGTACAGGCAGAACTGGGGAGACTCGCCAAGTTAGCTAGCGTAGAGTCAGCGGAGAGGGAGGAGCTCGTCGCGATGATAAAGCAGCTCCAGGCATGGGTGAAGAGCGAAGTCAAGCTAGACCTCGCATCGCTGGGACAGGCCTTCTCCGGGGACAAGGAGGTATACCTGGACGCCGAATGCAATCTCGTAATCGTCGAGGAGGGCGGCGGCGTTGCCAAGAAGCCCCTTGACCTGCTGGACCCTGCTCTCTTCCTGATAGTCGCGCGAGAGGTGACACCGCGCCTGCTGAAGATAGTCTCCGCGAAAGTCACGGCGATAATGGAACCGCCCAAGCCCTCGATACGCGTCATCCTTCTCGCGGGAAAGAAGGGCTCCGACTTCAGGAAGCACCGTCCGCACTTCTTCATCATGAACTCGGGGGGAACAGCCCAAGACCTCGGCATATCGGTGAGGCCGCGGTACAGCGTCGGTACATACGGCCGACCTAAGGTTTTCGGCCCGCTAAAGCTCGCTCCTAATCAGCAGACTGAGCTGGTTCTCGATAAGATAAAGGAAGCCGATGTCTTCACTTCGCTCCTAGTAGAAGTGGCTTGCAAGGCGCCCGACGGACGAACATATCGCGGAAGAGCGACCTTCTCTGTCGAGAACCATCAGTGGCAGGAGATAGCTCTCTCGACTTCGTAGGGTGGGAAACCTACCCTCAATGAAGGGAGAGGTAAGGGCCTCCATCAGCCTCTATCACGCTCTGCGGCTTGTTAACTTTCGAGGAAGACACTGAAAGCGATTACTCATCACCAACTCTGTCATCGTCTCCAGGCCTAGATTCTAACTGATCCCCGGACGAACAGAGCACCTCTTCTTCTGGGCTAGGCCGTTCTCGTCATCCTGAGTCCAGACGCATCATAGACCAGTATGTTGGGAAAGAGCCCCCTAAGCACGTTGACCACCCTCTCCTCGTGCGCACCAGCCGTCATGAGAAAGATAGAGGCGACCTTGTTCCCACCCATGCTCTCGTTCGCCTGCTTCAGGAACTTGTAGGCACTCTCGACCCCGGTTAATAGAACCATATCTGAGACGCTATCAAAGATGATCGCTGCCCCTGTCGCGGAGTTCGAAGCAATCGTCTTGTCGAGTAGGTCCAGGAGCACCGCGTGGTCGTTGTTAGGGACCAGGATCTGGAAGGGCTGGTCGTCGGGCCTCGGGTATGAGACCTTGCCGGAGAGGATGTAGAACCTCACTCCGGGCACCCTATTGAGCGCATTGTATACGGGGCTTCCCTTGGAGGTGAAGGCGTAGACGGGGAGATTGTTCGAGCTCAGCTCCACCGCGAAGTCGACGACGACCTGCTCGTAGGCGAGTGATGAGTCCACCTCCAGGAGGGCCTTCAAGTCACGCACCGACCCCCGTTCGCTGCCCAGACGGGTCGAGAACGGATAGATCGCCGCCCCCGGCTGTCTGACCCGTGTAGGTTCGAAGAAGCCCGTGAGGAGGGAAGCCCTCCTGAAGACGAGGGCGGTGACGCCGAAGGCAACGGAGGCGATCAGGTACCCGAATGGAGTCGCGTCTATCTGAAGGGAGGAGAGGACGTACCCGTTGAAGGCGAGGAGGTCGAGCCCGATACCGCTCCAGCAGACCGGGAGAATTACCAGGACTCTCCGGATCGCCTTGTCCTTCACCTTTCTCGCGGCGAGCACGAGCAGGGT
>VBPP01000133.1 GCA_005877365.1 Nitrososphaerota archaeon | reverse complement strand
TGGTGGCGGTGTCATCGTGTACCCTACCGACACGGTCTACGGCCTGGGTTGCGACCCGATGAATGAGCTCGCGGCGGAGAGGCTCTTCACAATAAAGGGAAGGGGGGGAAAGCCCGTCCCCGTCCTCTGTGATGGCTTCGATTCGGCCTCTCGCCTAGTCCGACTCAGCGGAGTCGCTCTTCGGTTGGCGAAAGAATACTGGCCGGGTGCCCTCACCATCGTTCTTCCGCTAAGGATGGGACTGCCGGAGCTTATCCACCAAGGCAGCGGAACCCTCGCGGTCAGAGTTCCAAACTCAACGACGTGCCTTGAGTTGATCTCAGCCTGCGGCGGATACCTTATCGGGACAAGCGCCAACAAGTCCGGAAAGCCCGCCTGCAGGACGGCTAATGAGGCGCTCCGATCAATGGGGGAGGAGGTAGATCTCATCCTCGACGGCGGGAGGCTCAGCGAGAAAGAGTCGACCGTGGTGAAGGTATCTGGGAACCGTGTAGAGCTTCTGCGTACAGGTGCGGTTACCTTTGCTAACCTTCCTTGACGCCTCTGGTTGACCCCGAGCCCTTAGTCTGGAAAGCAATTAAGGAGGGGGGCGGTCAGCCTGAAGTAGAAGAATAATTGAACCTCATCCTGACCTCGGCGAAGGGGCTTGAAGCGAGGGCATCCGCCGAGTTCAAAGAGCTCGCCCTGCTCTCGGGGATTAGGAGAGTCGGTATCGAGCGCTCCGCCTACGACGGAGTCATAGAGGCTGAAGTCGAAAACCCACGCGCGCTGCTGAAGTTCCTTGCGGACTACGTCAAGTCAGAACCCTTCAGGATACGCTTCATCCTCAGAGCGCTGCCCATCGACGCTGTGGTGGACACGAAGATGAAGGACATCACCGCGACCGTGAAGCGCCTCTCCTCTGCCATTGGCCAAGGTGAGACATTTCGGATAACGATTGAAACGAGAGATTCTCCTTACTCGACCAAAGAGCTCATAGACGCGATCGCAGATGTGATAGACAAGAAGGTTGACCTCGAGTCTCCGAAAAAGATAGTCCTCGTGCAGGTATTCGGGGAGTACACGGGGATTTCGGTGCTCGCTCCGGAAGAGATTCTCAGCGTTGTAAAGCTCAAGCGTGGGTCTTGACCCTCTCATCTCCCACCTAGGTCCGCAGCGCGGAGAGGATAGCTGCCTCCTCCACACTCAGCCATTCGTTCTCGCTCAGTTCAACAGAACGCAGACGCATTCCCTCCACGATACCCGACGCAACCAGCCTCATCACTTCCCCCTTCTTCCCCGCGGCGATGAGGATTCGTTTCTCCCCCCTCTTGTATCCCACTCTCGCCAGTGCTTCCGAAATTTGAGTGGTACGGGCGAGCCTCAGAAGCAGGTCCACCTCGGGCTTCCTAGCGAGAAGAGACCCGTCGCCCGAGGCCTTCAGCGTCTGTGCCGTGATCAGCCTGAAGAATCTCTCGTTTGATCCGCTCCTCGCATCGACCAGCTGGAAGAGAAGGTCTGGGAAAGAGCGCAGCAGCCGTGCCTTCAGGTCTTCCCACTCACCCCTCCCCTCGAGCAGGAAGCACGCTACCTCGTTCCCCCCCAACGGCGTAGAGTCACCCTCCGTGGGAGAACGGGATCAAGACCACACTCTCCCCCATCTTAAGGACTCGGTCCTTCGATCCTGCCACAAAGGCCTCCCCATCCTCTAACATCGCGAGGGTATTGAACCGGCTGAACCCGACCCTTCCCGGCTCAATGGCGAGAGCCCGGAGCCTTTCGATAAGGTCCCCGACCTGAATCTCCTCGAGGTCCAGCTCCAGCGACTCCCTCCCCAGGCTTGTCGCTATGTGCCCCACACATCTTACTCTAATCATTCTTCGCGGACCACGAGGAGCTTTTCCCAATACCTTCTGCCGAAGTACGTGACCGGAGGGTCGAGGATCGAACCCCTCGCCCCCTCGAGTTTCGAGGCGCGCACCTCTTGCGATGGCTCCTCCTCTTGAAGCTCCGACAAAGGATAGTTCACCCCGACTGCCCTGATGCCTATCACGTGCATGGTGCTCTTGTGTGGAAAGAGCCTTCCGCCTTTGGCCGCCGCTATCACCTCTTTCTTCTCGACCCTCGGGGTAAGGATAACCACGCTTCCCGGATTTGGAATGGCAGTCTCGATGATTTCTTCCTCGATGAAATCCTCCCTCAGACCCATGGCGCGAGAAGCCTCGTCCAGACTTCGGACGAGCTCGAAGGTCTCCGCCAGACTCCTGAAGCTGGAAGAAGCGACGAAGCAGGAACCTGAAGTAAGGACCGCGACGGGAGTGCTCCTCCCATCGACAAGTTCGATCGCCTCCTTGAGTGAGACCCTGCGGTCGATTCGCGATTCTTTCAGGATCTCCGCAAGACTCTCCCTCTTCACCCCCTTCAATGATCTAGCCCATCTCTCGAGCCTTATCTCAGGAGAGGAGTAGTCGACAAGGTGGCAAAGGATGTGACGGGCGCCCAACTCCTTCAGAGCTCTGAGCCGATGCATTCCGTCGAGCACCACGTGATTTTCCCTGTCGACGATAATCGGGTCACGCTGAAACCCATCGGCCCGGATCTGGTCGGAAAGCCTGGAGGAGAGGTCGGTAATCGTCTCTTCATGCGGGAGGACCGAACCGATCGGTCTAAGGTCAACCTCAACCAGCCGGCTTCCGACTCTCAACTGCTACTGCACCACCTGCGCCTCTGGTGCTATTACCTCTTTCTCCCCGGCGGCAGCTTTCAACGTCTTTGTGATGTATCCCGCGATATGATTGCGCAGCGTCTTCGAGCTAATTATGGTCAACTCCGATAGGACCTCCTTATTCTTCTCGAAATCGGTAGTGAACCTGTCTGGGTATCTTTGGAGGAGGGTCTGCGAAATTCGTCTGATTCTATCCAACTGTTCTGCTCTGGCTCCCCACCTCACAGCAGAGATTAACCTTTCTTCCCCTCAAGATATCGTTTGGAGTTTTCCGAGACCATATTGGCCGTCTCCGCGAAGTCGCGGCCCAGAAGCTGAGATAAGAAGAAGACGACGCTCGGGATGAGCGAAGGCCCCGAAACGGCTTCACCTAGGGGGGAGTAGGTTACAGGGGCATCGCTTTCGGTCAGGATAAGGTCAGCCGGATACGACCTGGCGATTCCGGCCAATTTCTTCGAGTAGAGGATGGCGGGGCCGAAGGAGACGTAATATCCCTCCGCCGCAGCCTTGGGCGCCACTTCTGAGCCTTCGAACCAGTGAAGGAGGACGGACGGAGGGTCAAAAGACCCGAGGTTGTCCAGACAAGCCTGTTCTGCACCCCTGCTGTGCACCTGGACGGGCCTCCCCAGCCTTTCAGCGAGTTCCAACTGCACCCTAAAGATGCGAAGCTGTGCGCTCCCCTCCGTGACTGCTGAGTACTTCGGGTCGAGCCCGACCTCCCCTATGCCGGTCGCACGCCTTGAAAGCGATTCTAGCTCCTTCTCCTGCAACCCCTTGCCTGCCTCGGAAGGGTGAACGCCGACGAAGGCCTTTATCAGGTCGGGAGACCTTCTCGCAAACACTAGGTTCCTCTCGGAGTCGGGGAGGTTCGTAGAAGCCGAGTAGAGGACGATCTTTGCTCCTCTGGCGAGGGCTGTCGAACCCTCGGCGTCTGGGTAGTCCCCAAGGTGTAGATGGGCGTCGCAAAAGGCCAATGGCCCCCCTCTCTTCGGGTCAAATTTAACGGCGGGCCTGTCCCGGCACTCACTTTCGCTTGTTCCGAATCGGGAGATTGAGGGCGATTATATCCAAATTTCTTCTTTTTTCATCGTTCTTAGGATATATATGGCATTAGGGCGCCAAAGCAGGCGTCAGCGTTGGTTGTTTCGACCAAAGGTTAAATACCTGCCAGCAAAGGATGAAAATAGGGATGCCTGGGTCAGAGTTCGGACTCGCGGCTGTATACAGGGTGATAAAGAAGGCGGGTGCCGAGAGGGCCGGAGACGACGCGGCGATAGAGCTTAGAACCGAGCTGGAGGAGATAGGGATGCAGATCGCCAAGCAGGCGGTGGAGCTCGCCGCCCACGCGGGCAGGAAGACAGTCAAGCCCTCGGACATCAAGCTCGCGGCAAAGGCGGTTCTCAGGCAGTAGGCGTTCTCGACCGTTTCTCTCGAGTTTTCACCTTACGGTTGCAAGACTTATTTCATTTGGTCCAACCCAGCCGTGTACGCCCCGGTGGTGTAGACCGGTCAAGCATGCGACCCTCTCGACCGAAAGGAAAGCGAGGTCGCGACATGGGTTCAAATCCCGTCCGGGGCATTATTCATGCTCTTTACGAATATCTGACCGATTCTTGCGCTTTGCGCGCTCGCGGAATGTCTCCTTCAGCTTGCCATTCCGTTCTGACCACCAGATACCAAGGAAACACTATGTCGTTCCGGCCCGGTTCTTCTACGTAGTCCGAAATGCGAAAACCTCTCGACGGCTTGAGAAAAATGCTCTGGCTATTGCTGCCGAATTGCTGGAAGAAATCAATCTCGACGCACTCGGAAGCGTGACGACATGACCACGACCTCTCCTTCGCAGTGGGATCATCTGGCAGAAGCTTCATGTGGTCGTCCACCTCCTCGTGTTCTCTTAGGATTCTCTGAATGTCGGATTCGACTTTCTCAGGAGTAATCGAACTAAACCATTCAAGAAGATGCTTGGCGATTCCATTTCGCAACTTCTCCTTTTCCTCCTCATCTGCGATTTGCCTTACTTCAAGCAGCGGCCTGAGTTCCTCCATCGAGAAGAACTTTGTAACATCCTTGCCTCCCCCACCCCTTTCAAGTTCCATCTTGAGAGGGTTTCGGAGGAACTTGCGGTAGAATTCGGAGATGCTAACTGCGGCTTCTCTCTCGGAGAATACCAACTTTCCGTTTCTCTGGATCTTATTTGATTCCAGTCGCAGCAACCTTTTCGCATCAGGGCTTCCCGATCCGCCGATAGCCTTGTCGAAGAGCTCGTAGTATGAAGGCCTGGCCTCCGGGTGCATCCTCCATGACCTGACATAGCTGCAGAACAGCTTTTCGTGGGGAGTCATGGAGGTCAACCCAATCGAAAAGAGTTCTCTCTGGTCTGCTTCATCAAAGGTGGTGTTCTCGTCAAACTCTATTCCACCCTCTCGGAAGTATTGGATGAGAAAGAAATCGTATGCGGGATTGTACCTTTTGAGAAACATGTAGCTCATGGTAGGGTCACTGGAGTTGGTACTTCCAACACAATCGTCTTGATCGAGCCCTCAATATCAATGTAGCTGAGTATTGCAAACCCTGTTGTCACCTCATGATGATTGTCGAAGTCGGTACCGAGTTGTTCTATCAAACCCTTGAGCTCTGTTTCGATGTCCGTCTTTATCTGCCCAATAGATGCATCGGCAGTTCTCTGCAGCATCCTGGCCTGCATTACTACCTTCCCGTCTTTCGTGAAGAGATCCGCTCCAGGCCGAGCCGGCTCATTCATTACGACATCCTTTAGCCCCAGTTTATCCTTGGCGACGCTGTACGCTATTTCAGCCCCGATTCTACCAACGTCGCTCATGCTGCCGTGATACGCCATGGTCTTCTCCAGCTCTCGGTTTGGAACAACGCTATCTATCATCAAGCTCCTCGAATACCCCTGCACCTGATATGGGAGCTGGTAGTCGTGTAACTCGCCCATGTCATAGAGCAGCGAAGGACTAGCCAAATATATCGTGGCAACCCTTGTGACACCTTCACTTGGCACGTAAGCAATGCTCAACCTTGTGCCATCCCAAGCGAGAAAGGAGACCGAAGAAAAGCGAGTTCCAACGCTTATGCCGAGCGACACTGGCCCATAACCATCGAAGTATATTCTAAGGGATCTAGGCCTTCCAAAGACGTCAGTAAACCCGAGATCTAGGGTGGTATCTCCTCTGCTGAATCCGAGCGCCTCTGCCGCGGTTCCCTTGATGGTGAAATCGGAGATTCCAGCTACGGCCGGGTCCTGGCTGATGCCAATCGTAAGGTCATCTCCATTCAAGACGAAGCTCTTCAACTGCACGATGTTTGACATCCATCTCATTCCGTATTCGTTTCCAAGGGTCAGGCTCCGAAGGTCCTTGACAAAATTGTCTCTCGTCAGGACTTGTATCGTGAGCGTCACTTGATCTCCCGGTTTCGCCAGGTCACCGGGCACCGTACCCATCCAGTATTTGCCTCCCTCATAGTGGTGGTACACTGTGACGCCCTTCTCCCAGTACGTGACCTTCAGCGATGTAGCTTCCCCCTCGACAAAGCCCGGCACCTTCCCCTGAAGGAAGCTAGCCTTCATGTACTGCACCGTATCGGCTGCCGAGTACAACCACAGCCTTTGTTGCTTGTCCACCTTCATTCTAATGCCTCCTCCGTCATCATAACTGATGCCATCGGCACCGTAGGCGATGTCGTCAGGATTCGGCGAACTGTTTGCGGCCCGCGCCAGCCTGTCTATCCTTTGCTCGATCTCGTCATTCGAGAAGCCCTTCATGTGAAGAACTTCCGCCATCGAATCGATTCTGTCACTAGTGAAGCCAGCAATCCATGAAGGGCCTTGCGGAAATTTGTGGGCGAGTTTCTCAAGGATGGCGAAGGTTAGCATTGGCGCCCTCGCAGAAACAGCGCTCCCGATCCGGGAGAGGTAGGGCTTGATGGTGCCCCACGCGTCCGCGAGCCCCACGCGATTGAGAGCGTCCTGGAACTTCGGTACAAACCCGTCCTTCCCCGCAAGGACAACCATGAGGGTCGTGACTGCGAGGGCGTTCCCTAGGTACTGGGCCCTCCTCTCCCTCGGGACAGACGAGTTGAAGGCCTCGTCGTAGAGCGCCCCCAGCTGGGACGGGTAGGTGGCGCAGACTGCGGCGATGATGTTGCCTGTCTGAAGGTAGGTCTTGATGGCCGTGACGCCATTCATGGAGGCGTAGTCGAGGGCCGCGAGCGGGTAGCCCACGACCGAGGCCGCAAACCCCTTCACAGTGAGGGCGGCGAGGGTCGCGTTTTTGCCGGCCGCCAGCACGTTCCCTCTCAGGAAGGCGAGCTCGTTGTCCATGTACCCGACTATGCCCGTGCTCAGCCAGGGAGGGGGCGAGGGGATGTTCTCGAAGGCCCAGCTTCTCATCTCGGCGCTCTTGTCGAAGAAGCCGATGACCGTGTTCGGTATGATCTGGGCGAAGCTCGTCGTGTACGCGCTTGAAACAGAGCCCCAGTAGGTCAGGTTGGCGAGGTCGGCGTTGACGGTCGAGTTGTCCATCTTCAGATTTGAGAGGTCGCTGAGGCTCAGAACCGACGGGCCGCTTGTTGCAGGGGTGCTGACGCAGAGCCTGGTTCCCGACGCATACACGGATATTCTAATGAGAGTAATAACTACCAATGACTTCGCAAGAACCGAGACCGCTCCCGAAGGACGGCCAGCTGAGCCTGGGGTGAGGGCTTTCAGCCGACCCGCGGCTTTTCACTGTGCCTAAGGTTTCATTGCGCCTCCTCCTCACCCCCACGGTACTAGCCACGATCCTTTCTGGCCATACTGCTGTGGAGCGGAGAAAATGCTTCCCCGAGTTAGAATGCTGTATTTTGTCTCGCGGACGGACCGTGAGAAAAGGAAGCAACAGACTTAAGTCTGTGAAGCTTCGGTCGAAAAAAGACATGGTCGAGCAGGAGGTAGCTACCCTTGCCGGAGGATGCTTCTGGTGCACGGAGGCGATCTTCACCGAACTCAAGGGAGTCGAAAGTGTCGAATCTGGCTTCTCCGGAGGGCAAGTTGAAAGGCCGACGTATGACCAAGTCTGTGACGGGGACACCGGACACGCGGAAGCGGTCCAGCTCACCTTCAAACCATCAGTAATCTCCTACCAAGATCTGCTCCGCATCTTCTTCACGGTGCACAACCCCACGACCCCAAATCGCCAGGGACACGACGTCGGAGCTCAGTACAGGTCGGTGGTATTCTACCATGACGACAGGCAGAAGAAAGAGGCTGAACAGGTTATCAAGGAAGTGAACGCTTCGAAGATTTGGGGACGGCCAATAGTTACGGAGGTGCTGCCGTATTCAGTATTCTACAAGGCAGAGGACTACCACCAGCAATACTTCAAGAACAATCCGTTGGCGTCCTACTGCGAGAACATCATCGCACCGAAGGTCACGAAGTTCCGCAGACAATACCTGCTCAAACTCAAAGAGTGACCGCATCAGTGAGTCGGGCGCTTCCGCCTGACGACCGAAATCGTCCCGATTGCCGCTAAGGCGGCCGCTATCCCGGCGCCGCTCAAGACCAGTGGCTGCGAATACCAGTTTTCTGTAGCACTGGTTTGCTGCGAGGTGACGCTCACGGTGTCAACCTTCGAACTGCTCCGAGATGTTGACACGCTCGAGGTGTAGGTTTGTTCGACGGAGTTCGCCTGGCTCAGGGTCGAAGCGGCCTCGCTGAGAAGTGAGGTTGCCTTTTGGTATTGGCCCTCCCCTGCCAGCGTGATGGCTCGCGTGTAGTTCCCATCGGCCTCGAGGAGCAGGCTTCTCGCAACCGGACTGCCGTAAAGTGTGGAGTTTGCGGTGGTTATCTTCCTCCCCACCTCGGAGAGAAGGTTTCTGTAGGCCCTCTCGAAAGAGTCGTGTACGTAGAGGAACTCCTGCCCGACCGGGCTAGTCTTGTTAGACGCGTCCACATAGTACAAAGAATAGAGGTGGTTCCCGACCCCCGCTACCGCCGGAATGGAGAACTGGACAGTGAAGTTCGCGACGTGTCCCCACGGTATGCTTTTGCTCTGGCTCGGTCCAGTCTGGAAGGATGACCCCGTCGTATTCTCCCAGTCGAATTGCAAGATCAACTTTGCGTAGTATCGGGATCCGGAGTCGTCGTTGAATATCTCGAAAGTGACGCTCCCGCCATCCCCTTGATAGTACGTAGGGGAGCTCCACCATAGATTGTGGATGTGCGCGGCGAATGCCGTACCGGCGGAAGACAAAAGAAGAAGAAAAAAGGCTAAGGCTGTCCCTAGCCGGGTTGGACGCATCTTGTTAACCAACCTTCTGCGCGATTTAAGGGTGTTCGTCGGAAAGCCAATTTAGTGAGGCTTGGGCTTATACAGAGGAGGTCTGTCTGTCTGAAGAGAGGGGTAGTCCTGGCCGCTGTCCTCGTTCTTGTGGTCGCCACTCTCGGTGGAGCTCTCGCCCTTAACAACGGAGCCAAGAACGAAACGACGGGTGTGACCTCCCCCTACGTTTCGCAATTCTCCCTGCCCACCCCCGACTCTGTGCCGATGGCGATAACCGCCGACTCCAACGGGAGCGTCTGGTTCGCCGCCGCCAACATAACCACACTCGTACGGTTCACTCCTTCGACGGGGAGGTTCGCCCAATTCAAGATCCCAACAAAGGCGAACTCGTCGAACATCTGGGGGATGGGGGAAGACAAAGCGGGTAGGGTCTGGTTCACCAGCTCAGACGACGACTCCGTCTGGAGCTTTGACCCGACGGCTCAGACATTCAGGCAATACCCCGTCCCGACGCCGAGCGCGTACCCGATGAGGCTCGCGATAGATGGGGCAGGTAAGGTCTGGTTCACCGAATTTTACTCCGGAAAGATTGGGGTGGTAAACCCCTCGACCTCTGAGGTAGGCGAGTACCAGCCGCCCACCGGAAATTCGGGCCCGAGGGAGATTCAGGTCGGGGCTGACGGCGTCGTCTGGTTCGTCGAGGGTTCCTCGAACAAGATCTCGAAGTTCGACCCGACTTCGGGGACATTCGTCGAGTACTCGCCGTCACCCCTGATCCTCTCGCCCACGGGGTTGGCCCTGGACGGGAGCGGGGGAGTCTGGTTTGCGGAGCATGGTGGGAGCCTCATCGGTAGATTCCTTCCCGCCAACGGCAATGTTGTGAAGTACGCGACCTCCAGCGTGAAGAAATACGCCAGCACCCTACCCTACTGGCTGGCAATCGACACCTCGGGGAGAGTCTGGTTCAACGAACACACGGGCAACAAAATCTCTGTCTTCGACCCGAGGAGTGAGACGATGGTGGAGTATCCGCTCCCCTCCGGTCGAGTCGGCGGTATTGTCAATGCGGTCTACTTCGCTCTCGCGCCCGACGGGAGGGTCTGGTTCACGGAGATGACGGAGAATAAGATTGGTGTGGTAGACACAGCCAAGATGATTCCGTTCTCCCTTGCGGCGAGCCCCACTTCACTCTCCTTGAAGCCGGGAGGTTCGGCGAAACTCGCAGTCTCTGTCTCTGGGTCATCTCGTCCCGACTGAGCGGGGGGTCTCCTGACCTGTCTGACCTGACGGTCTCCGATTCGGGCGTCTATCCGCCGGGTGATTACACCCTCACCGTGAGTGCAACCGACGGCTCCGTCGTCTACGCCGTGATAGTTAACCTGACACTCCGCTGAGCGGCCGAAGTCTATTCGACTGTCAGCCGACCGTTCTGCATGTAGACGTGGACGGTGCAGAAGATGTTGCAGTAGACTCGAAAGGTCCCCTTCTGGTCCGCGAGAAACGTGAGTGTGTAAGTTTCGCCCGGACGTAGGGTCACCCCCGAATCGAGGTAGTGAGTCACAGTAAACCCGTGCGGTTCAACCGGGTCGTCATTCTTGACGTGAATCGTAACCGTCTGCCCCTGGGGCACTGTCATCACCGGCCAGGGACTTCCCATGTTCACGCTCCCATTGTATCCGGTGCGCGAAACTACGAGAGTGAACGTCGCCTGAGACTTCGTCGTGCTCCTGGCGCCGTCCGCGGAGGGATTCAGGGCCAAGTAGGTGGCGGCGGCGATCAGGGCAGCGATTGCTACGATGGAGAGAACGAGGTTCCGTTTCATCCCGACGACCTGGGTGGGCTGACTTATAACCGAGGGTCCTGACTTTATGAAAGACGCGTCCTGGTAGAGTCTGGGCTGGCAAGTCCGAGAATTATCATGGTCTTGGCGACCGTGGTTCTGACTGGACAGCATCCCGAGCTGCTAGAGAATTGGGCGTAACGCCCGGATGAGTGAATGCAGCCTGATGCCAGCTGGGAGGTGAAAAAGAGAAACGAGGTACGTCGGAATAGACGTAGGAAAGAAGACGTGCAGAGCGGCGATGATGGATCTGCAAGGAACCATAATCGATGAGTTCACGTTCACCAACAACTACGACGGGATAGCGAGTCTTGCTTCAAGGCTCACGATGGACGACAGGGTCGTAATGGAATCAACAGGGAGCGTCTGGACAAACCTATACAATCATCTCGACGACGCACACATACCCGTGGTGTTGGCCAACCCTCTGAAGACGAAGGCCATAGCATCTGCGAGGATAAAGAGTGACGAGATAGACGCACGAATCCTAGCTCACCTTCTCAGGACCGACCTCATACCAGAGAGCTACGTCCCTACGAAGGAAATCAGGGAGGTACGAGCCCTCATCAGGCACAGGACGTCGATAGTCAAGATACGAACGATGGTCAAGAACAAGGTCCACGCGATTGTAGACAAGAATGGGTTGGAGCACGATGAATTGTTCTCCGACCTGTTTGGAAAGGCAGGAATGCAGTGGCTCGGAACAATCCGACTCCCATCTCTAGACAGACTGATGCTCGACAACCATCTCGAGCACCTTGAGAGCCTGAAGAGACAGATCCATGCGGTCGACCAGGAGATACTCGCCAAAGCGTCCAGGGACGAAGACGTCAGATTGCTCTTGAGCATGACGGGTGTAGACATCTTCACAGCGTTGCTGATCAGGTCAGAGATCGGGAACATCTCACGATTCCCAGAGTACAAGAAACTCATATCGTGGGCAGGACTCGCACCGTCGCTGCACCAATCGGGGAGCATCGAGTACCACGGCAGCATCACGAAGCAGGGCTCGAAGATGCTGAGATGGGTGATGGTCGAGGCTGCCAGGGTAGCTGTCAACCACGACGAGAAGATGCGCGCATTCTACGCGAGAGTCAAGTACAGGAGAGGCGACCAGAAGGCCATAGTGGCCACAGCGAGCAAGATGCTGAAGATAATCTGGTTCATGCTCGCAAGGAGAGAACCATACCTATCGCGGAATCAGCGCAGGTACGAGGAAAAGCTTAACAGAATCGAAAAGACCATACACGACGGCTGGCTAAGGGCAGGTTTGGGAACGCTGGCCTAGACTCGGTCTTTCATGAGTGATAACCCATCGGGATACCCCTCCGAGTCATCTTCGAGGCATCGACTCTGAGGATTACCGGAGTCGTCGGGTTCCCCTTCATTGCTTCACATGCCTCGCCTTTCGCCCCCTTGGGCAGAGAACGGTCGAACCTCAACCGCCCCCTCCATGACTGGTTCACCACGGCGTTGACGTCGCGGTCCACCCATCTC
>VBPP01000132.1 GCA_005877365.1 Nitrososphaerota archaeon | reverse complement strand
AGAATGTCTTTACACGCCAAGCCAGATGATGAACACCGATCGTCGCCCGACTTCTGGCTCTTTAAGCTTCTCGAATCAGGTGAATAATGAACCTTCCCACCGCCCGAACTACGTTCGAAAGAAAGCAATAGATACATAGATTAATCCCGTTGCTTGTTGGTCTCGCCGTAACCGATATGGGTGCCCTGAAACTTAATGATAAGGCAATCGGGCTAATTGCCGGAAAGAACTTTGGTTATCTCGCAACAACAAACAAAGACGGCTCTCCACACGTTACTCCCGTCTGGGTCGATCGGGAGGGTGACCTGATAGTAGTGAATTCCATCGTGGGGCGGACGAAAGTGAGAAATGCGAAGAGGAATCCGAAGGTTGCAATCGCAATAACAGATGCTTCCAACCAGTATAACATGGTAACCTACAGAGGCACTGTCGTTGCGCAGACAACGAAGGGCGCCGCGGAGCACATAGACAAGCTGTACAGAAAATACATTGGGAAAGGAAAGTACACCGGTGACAGAAGAAGAATAATCCTAAAGATTCGACCGGAGCACTACGCGGAACAGTGGACGACCTAACGATAAGGTAAGCGAACAGATTCTAGACCTCGCCATTTGGGGTCTCGACTCTACCATGCACCCGCCGTTATCCTAGAGGCTTACCACGGCCCGAACGAGATTGACGCTTTTTGATGAGGTCGTTGGCCCTCAGGATGTCTTTTGCTCTCCGGAAATGGACCATGTCAACAAGGCTTCCGTCTAACAGGATGGCGCCCCTTCCCTTTTCAAGTGCTGGCTCGTAGGCATCGATTACCTTCCTGGCCCAGTCCAATTCACTCCCTGTCGGCGAAAAGATGGCATTGACAGCCGCGATCTGCTTGGGATGAATGATGGTCTTTCCGGTATAGCCGAGCTTTTTCCCGACCTTGACGTCATTAAGGAAGCCCTCCTCATCGTTAGGATCAGGATAAACGGTGTCTATCGCCGAAATTCCCGCAGCACGAGCGTCGATTGGAATCTTTTGTCTCGCGAAGTTAGATTCGATTCCCTCCTTGCTCCAACTAGTCCCCATATCAAGGGTATAATCGAATGCCCCGAAAACAAGACCGACGACCCGCGGGCCGGCGAGTGCGATATCGAAGGATCTAACCACCCCGGCTGCGGTTTCTATGAGGGGAAGAATCTCAAATCTGTGTGGTTTGAGATTCTCTTCTATGGAGCTCAAGGTTCTCTCTACAAGATTCACGTCCTCTGCCCCCCTTACCTTCGGAACGACGAATCCGCGTATGTCAGCGCTGGCGACGAGGCGAATGTCATCGAGGCCTAGCCCGCTGGTCGGTGCGTTCATTCTGACATACACGTCCACGCCCTTTGTAGCCAAAGCCCTTCCTGCTTCTCGAACGAGCGACCGCGCAGTCTCTTTCTCGTCGGGGGGGACTGAGTCCTCCAGATCTAGGATTGCTGTATCGATATCGAGAGTACCTGCCTTCTCATGGAACCTCTTGTTATTTCCGGGAACGTAGAGGACAGAACGCATAAGCCTTGATTCATTCAACTTGACCTCTTATCATCCTATGGTCTTTAAGAGTTGTATTTCCTCCTCATGAGCCGACGGAAACGACGCTCAGAAGATGGACTTCAGAATTAGGGCAACGCCAAGCAAGGAGATTCCGAAAGAAACTATCTTTGTCAAGAGACCGCTCTTTAGGATTCGAGCCACCCTTGCTCCCACAAATCCTCCAACTATGGCGCCTACCGATAACCAAGGCGTCAAAGCAATGTCCACCTGTCCTAGGTAGAGGCGCGTGACCGAGCCCGTAAGCGACAGTACGAGAGCAACAAGCCTCGCAGTAGCCAACGCAATGTGAATCGGAAAGCCCGCAATTATCATGCCAGGAGTCAGTACCAGGGCACCCGCTGCACCGAAGGTCCCGCTCTCAAAGCCAGTGGCTACGGCACTCAGGATTGCCACTCGCATCCTTACGGTGTACAAAAATTCTTTGCCGAAAGCGTCGGTCAGTTTTCTACTCCACCCTCCCTCGGATCCTTTCGCTCCAATATTCGTCGTCTTCACCGGTAGCAGCGCGACAAGGACTATCACGATGCCGAGAACTAGTTGAAAGACTGGTCCCTGAATGAGATTCCCGATGAAGGCACCAAGTATGGTTCCAGGCAAAGTCAGGGCTCCGAGGATTAATCCGAGGCGGTAGTCGACTCGTCCCTGCCTTGAATAAGCGAAGGTCGATACCATCGCTCCTACTGCGATTGTTACGAAGCCAGTCGCTATCGCGGCGTTAGTCGAGTGGTTAAAGAAGAGGATAAGACTAGGCACGAGGACTGCTCCCCCTCCACCCCCGAGCACCGTATTCAGAATTATACAGAGGAAGCCCAGAATTAGCAGAGCAGGTATCAGAAGATCAACCGACAATGGTTGCCCTTACCCAATCAACGCCAAATGGCTAGGGAGAGGGTTTCGTCTCCGGTAGCTACTTTCTGAGGAAAAGTCACGTCTTGTCACAGGAGATCGAGGATTTTTCCGAACTCTAATAAAGTCTCCACTGTCTCAGAACTCTTCGTAGCACACAGAATATAAAACGTGTCAGAGCGAGGGTGGACACAGATGAAAGTTGGTATCAGCTACTGGGGAGGAATGACGGCAAATGATGTGGTAGGATGCACCAAGTTGGCCGAGCGGAGGGGGTTCCATTCAGCATGGATGGCTGAAGGGCACGGCGGAGATGCATTTGCAATTTTGACCGCGTGTGCTCTCTCCACGAAGAGGATACGACTGGGAACTAGCATAGTAAGCATCTTCGTACGGAGTGCACCCACGATAGCGCTAGGGGCGGCCACCGTCGATTCGATTTCCAAGGGCCGTTTCATATTGGGATTGGGAACTAGTCATCAAGCACAGGTTGAGCCAGAGCATGGTTTGGTCTTTGAAAAGCCCATCGGACGCATGCGGGAAACACTGGAGGTAGTTCGAGGTCTGCTTCATAGCTCCAAGATTTCTCACAGGGGGAAGATATTTCCTCAGATAGACTTCGACTACTGGTTTGAACCGCTTCGGAAGAGAATCCCCATGTACGTCGCGGCCGTTTTCCCGAAGATGATAGAGTTCGGTGGTAAGTTTGCTGATGGAACGATTACCGTGTGGCATACGGTGAGCAGAGCCCGTGAGTCGGCGGAGATCTTGAGGTCCTCGGCCAAAAAATCGGGACGCAAAGCGTCCGAAGTAGAGCTGGCGGCGTTGATCCCGACCTGCGTTTCAGAGGACTCGGAAGCCGCCATTGAGGGGATGAAGCGACTGGTGGCATTCTACTGTGGTTTTTTCCCCAGATACAATCGACTGATGAGCGAGAGCGGGTTCGCCAAGGAGGCTGAAATGATCAGAGCGGCTTGGGTTGATGGTAGGAAGGAAGAGTCTTACGACATGGTCACCGAGAAGATGACGAGGACGTTGGGAATAGCCGGGGAACCGGAAGAGTGTCCCAAGAGACTCGAGGAATATCGGAAGGCGGGAGTCGGTACACCGATAATGTTCCCCACATCAACCGTCGGCAAGAAGAGAGGAAAAGACTCGGTCAAAGAAGTCTGCATCGACGCCATAAAGGCAGCCTCGTGATTATCCTTTGGCTTACGCAATGACGGTTCCGCTCATATGCGGAGGCGGCGTTGACGCTTCCGCTAAATTACACCCTTTGATCTCAACTCTCCTATAGACCTCTTCGAGTACCCCATACCCGCTAGAATTTCGTCCGTGTGGGCTCCAAGCGCCGGGATGGACTCAGCCTTCGCGTGTGTCTTGGAAAGCCTCATCGGGCTAGATAGGAACTTTAGCTTTCCAACGGGGCTGTCAATCTCCGTCACAATCTTTCGGTAAACGCTCTGAGGATGCTCGAAGACTTCGGTAAGGCTGTTCAGTCTGCCACATGCTATCCCGGCTTTTTGTAGCTCCCGAATCCAGTAGTCGTGGTCCTTCTCAGATATGATGCGCTCGACCACTGATTCTAGGTCACGTCTGTTCTGAACCCTTTTTTCGTTTGTCTCGAACCTTGGGTCGTGAAGAAGGTCGTCTCTCTTGAAGACCTCGCCAGCGACCCTCCTCCACTCGTCATTACTAAGAACGGCGATGTTGACGTACCTCTCATCCGCGGCCAGGAAGGGACCGTAAGGACAGAAGATATGGTGCCTCATGCCCGCCCTCGGAGGCGTTTCACCCCTATACCACGCGTAGTACTGGAAGTAAATGTACCATGAAATCACAGCCTCGAACATGGAGATGTCTATCTCCTGACCCTCGCCGGTTTTTTCGCGGTACATCAACGCCAAGAGTATGGCTTGACTCGCATACATTCCCGCAGCGATATCGCAGATGGAGATGGCGATCTTTGCGGGCTTATCAGGATATCCTGTCAGCGTGATCAGGGCTGCTTCTCCCTGAACGAGCAGGTCGTAGGCTTTTGCGCGGCTGTACGGACCATCCTTTCCGTATCCCGTGATTCCGCAATACACCATGCGAGGATTAAGTTCCTTCACGGATTCATATTCCAGTCCGAGCCTGGAGACCGCTTCGGGCGTAAGATTATGGACGAATACATCCGCCGACTTCATCAACTGTTTGAGAATTTCGATGCCCTTCTCAGATTTTATGTCAAGAGTAAGGCTCTTCTTGTTGCGGTTAAGCCCCACGAAGGCCGAGCTCAGACCCCGCGCCGCGGTATCCCACTCTCTGGCTACATCGCCGACGCGTGGCCTCTCGATCTTTATCACTTCAGCTCCAAAATCTGAGAGCAGTGCCGTGCACATAGGACCGCTCACGCTCTGTTCAACGGCGACTACCTTCACCCCTTCCAGCGGAAGAATCATCTTACTCAATTCGAGCGATCCGGGCAATCACGCGAGAAAATGAGGGTCACTTCTCCGGAATCGATTCGGTTTCAAGAGGATAACTTGCGAGTTCTTATCCTCCAATAGCCCTCCGGCAGCTCGAGCGCCACAAATTCGGCCCCGGAAGACCTGCAGACAGCCGGAATCTCGTCGTACGCAGAGTCTTCGGAATCCGTCAGGACTTCGAGGACCTCGCTGCTCCCCATCTCTTCCAATTCATGTCCCGTCTTGTGAGCTGGGTCAGGACAGACCAGACCCCTCACATCAAGAATCGCGCGAGGTTCTTCGTTTATCAGATGCTCGGCGGTCCCAGCTATGATCCTCCCGTGAAGCCGCCCCTCAGGGTCATCGTATCCTGAAACAAACCGCTTCACCGACCTCTGCTCGGGGTTATATTGATGCCTCTCCTTCATGCCCAGGTCTGAGGCCAGGATGTGGATGCTCACCGAGGGACGTGTCGTTGGATTCAGTATCCTATGAATATCTTCTCGCCGAAGCTCGTCGAAGACTAGCCCTTCTTCGAGTATCTTTCCTTCTTCAAATTCACTTTCACCCGTCTGCTGAATCTCCGCATATCCTGCTTTTTCCCCTTCGTCGACCCTCTTGAACCGCTCCTCGGTTATTCTGTTCTGGTACACTCCTATCAGACCCCATGACAGATGGTCGTGAATCGGAAACTTCTGACCACCTCCCCACACCATCGAGACAACCGAGAAAGAACGATCCGGCGGTCTGTAGACCAGGTAGGCGGCGGGTCGCGACCCAATCGGTCTCAGGAACTTCTCTTGAATTAGCCTCCTGTCGATGACTTCCTTCAGTAGAGGACGAGTCTTCGCAATCGCTCTAGTGCTGTCCCCTCTTTCGGTCCTTATGATCTCTCTGAGTTCCTGATAGAGAGTCTCCAATTCCCGGGAATACAACGCCGTAATTCTCCCCCTCCCTCATATTTTAAGGTGCCCCGCACCCTCTTTCGGTAGAACTCTTGCCGAATCGACCGCAGACGGGTTTCATCGGCCCCGAAAATAAGGCAGGACTCTTTCAGAAAATATTCTCATGCTCTCCACAACCGAAGTGTGCTTCATTCCTGGCCAAGACATTCTTAGGATGATGTGATTGACACCCAACTTCTCGACAAATCTCGAGAGGTCTTCGACACATTTTGAGGGGCTTCCAATAACGAATCTGTCCACCGCGAGCTCGCTGAGGGGCCTTGTAAGGGGGTCTTCTTCCGGGAAGGCGCTCTCCTGCCCCCAGGCCGTGTAGGTCTTGTATTTGGCTTCTAGATAGGGACGAACTTCGCCGAACGCCCCGTCGTCATCTCGGGCGACGTATGCTTCTCGGATGATAGGAAATTCGGAGGGAAACGGCTTTCCTGCATCCATGAGAGAATGCTCATACTTTCTAACTTGTTTGATCAAGGTGGTCAAGGATGCGTGGGGATTGACCAGCCACGCATCCCCAAGACGGGCCGCGCGAACGACCGCCCTGTCGTCATTGCCCGCTATCCAGATAGGAGGTCTTGGATTTTGAACCGGCCTGACCCCTATCCTGGCGTTTCTTAACTGAAAGGACTTCCCTCTGAAATCGATTTCCTTCCCTTCCCAGAGCAACTTTATGACTTCTAGCGCCTCTCCCAGCTTCCGCGCCTTCTCCTCCCTCTTGACCCCAAACGCACTGTCCTCGACCTCTCGGTAGCCCAGGCCCACTCCAAGAATGAATCTTCCCCTACAGATGACATCCATCGTCGCAGCTTCCTCCGCAACAGCGACGGGGTTCAGAAGAGGGAGCAGGGTGATCCCGGTGCCGATTCTCATGCCTTCTGCTTCGGTCGCTATCCTTCCGAGAAGCGGCATGGGCTGCAGCATCTGGTATGGGGTAGAGAGATAGTGTTGGCCGACTAGAATTGAGTCGAGACCGTACCTCTTAGCCGCCCTAACCTGGGCCAGGAGCTCGTCTAACTTTTCAGGAGCAGACTCTTTCGGCAGGGCCTGGAATAGTGCGAAGAGTCCGAACTTCGTTTTGTTCCCTTCCTTCACCCCACAGTCCCGATTAAGGTCAGCGGCTGGAATCCTATTTCAACTTGCCAGAGCAAGGGCTCTGAAAGGATTGCAGACAGCAAGAATATTTAGTCGGTTCGGACCAAGGTATCAGTCGAAACATGACCGAAAGACTTGGCTGGGAAGGGAGGTTCTACGAAGATTTTGAAGTCGGAGATTTGTACAGGCATTCACCTGGGAGGACCGTAATAGAGGCTGACAACGTGTGGTTCACCCTGCTCACAATGAACACCAACCCGCTCCACTTCAACAACGACTATTCGAGCAAGACCGAATTCGGTCGTCCCCTCGTTAACAGTGCGCTCACTCTCTCAATTGTAACAGGGATGAGTGTTAGGGACGTAAGTCAAAACGCTTTCGCGAACTTGGGTTGGGAAGAGGTGAGACTCCCAAACCCCCTGTTCGTTGGAGACACCCTTTACGCAGAAAGTGAGGTCCTCAGTAAACGAGAGTCAAGATCAAATCCCGACGTCGGCATTATTACCGTCAAGACGAGGGGCTACAAGCAGGACTCTGCCACCGTGATAGAATTCAAGAGAACAGTCATGGTCTACAAGAGAGATAAGGGTCCGAAGCGCAGATAGGCTCCCTTCGGCGAGCTCGCGAATCGTTCTGAGAGTCGTCAAATTAGTATATATCTTCAGAGCTGGACCCAATGGGTAGGTGGCTTTTGTGCTGTTTCTAGTCTGGTTCAAACTGGGGCTATCTGAGACGATGAGTCAAAAGCAAGCCTTCGAAGCTTGGACGCGTGAATCCAAGGAAGCCCCGAAGGTGATTCCGCGGGAGAGGGTCAAGGGGCTCTACAAGGTGGCCGGAAAGCAGGAGCTGGTAGCGCTATTAGATTTCGACTCGCATCAGGCACTGGATGAGGCAATTTCAAAGCTGACCCTCCAAAGGGAGGCTGGCCATAGCCTCAAACTTGAGATCACCCCTCTCTATCCGCACGCGGACTTCATAGAGTACGCAAAGAGG
>VBPP01000338.1 GCA_005877365.1 Nitrososphaerota archaeon | reverse complement strand
GCTCAACGGCGAGGTCGTAGCGGCCTCGCTCCTGGGGCCATGGGCGGAGATCGGAGACGCCCTGGGGCTGCGCGAGGTTCTTCGAACGAAGAGGAGCAACCCGACAACGACGGTCGCTAGACGAGATAAGGACCCTCTACTTCTGCGTGCCTTCTTCCGGGTCGTCAACAGGGCCATAGGGAAGATTAACTCGAACCCGGGTCGCTATCGGAAGCCTTACTTCAATCGCGTGAAGGGCGTCTTGCTCGAGATGCCTGAAGAGATCGCTCGGCTCGCACCGAAGCTGGAGCGAAAGATAACCGTTCCGAGGTGGAAACCCTGGGTCAAATACGCCAGCTCAGACTTCGACAAGACTTACAGGTGGCTAGTAGCGCAGGGCCTCTCGCCCGACGGTCATCGCAGTGAGGAGGTCGTAGCCCGCTACTCTCCGGACGTCTTCGGCTAGTTACCTGATTTTGCTCTCCTTCCCTCCGGGCTCATGATAGAGAATAGGTCAATTTTCAGGATGATGGCAAGGATCAGGAGGGCACCGGAGAGCACCCCCACGTAGAGTATTCCTCCAGCCACCGCGACGAGTTCATCGCCGTGCGTCCACAGATTGTAGAGCGCCGAGGAGAAGAGGGCGCTGTCACCCGTGGTGAGCATGACTGCGGCACCCAGGTCCTTGATGCTCACGACGAAGACGTAGACCGCCCCTGCGATTAGGGACGGCTTGAGTATGGGGAGGACTATCCTCCTCAAGGTCGTGGCCACCCCGGCACCGCAGATGCGCGAGACCTCCTCCAGCTCCTTCGCCAGCTGAACCATCGGACCAGAAAGAAATCGGGAGACGATCGGGACATACCGTATCGTGTAGGCGAGCGTGAGCGCCCAGACAGTCCCGTAGATGGGGAGCGGTGAGCGCAGGAGGGCCCAGAGCAGCCCTATTCCGAGAACTATCGTGGGAAACGCCAGCGGGAGGGAAGCTAGAAGCTCGGCGGACCTCCCTATCACGCTCCTGCGTCTTGTAGAGGTGTAGGAGAGGAAGAAAGCAAGGGCAGCAGTTGCGACGGCCGCGGTGACAGAGACGATCGCGCTGTTGAAGATGCCTGTATCAATCGATGGGAAGATGAGAAGGTTCTCGTAGTTAGCCAAGGTGATGGGAGGGAGGTCGGTCGGATTCCAGAAGTTGTGGAGCGAGACGAAGACAAGCACGCTCAGAACCGGGACCAGGTAGACAAACAGATACGTGATGAAGCCACCCGCAACGAACCACCTGTACCTCCCGAGACTGAAGGTCCGGGGACGACCCGTCCTCCCCGAAACTGTAGCGTATCGTTGAGAGAGACGGATGGAGCGGGAGTAAAGCAGGATCAGAGTTAGGGTCATCGCGACAAGGATCACGGCGTATGCACTCGCGACTTCAAAGTTCGGAGGAGTCTGAACCGTCTGGCCGTAGATTGAATTCGTTAGCGTCCAGACCCTTCCGGGTATCCCGATTATCGCGCTCGCGTCGAAGGCCTCAAGAGCGATTACGGTGCAGAGGAGGAGGGCTGAGAGAATGGAGGGGAGTGACAGGGGAAGGTCAATTCTGAAGAACGTGGTCCTGAGTCTCGCCCCGGACACCAGGGAGGCCTCCTCCAGATGTGGATCGACCAAGGAGAGGGAGGGGGAGATTATCAGGTAAGCCAAGGGCGTGAGGCTGAGTCCCATGACCCAAATCAGACCCCAGATTGAATAGATGTTGAGCAGAGAGTCGCCGATGCCGAAGATTTGGCCCAGCCATATGTTGTAGAGGCCGATGCGGGGACTCAGGAGGTATGTCCAGGCGATATCCTCGACCATCCACGGAATCGCCAGCGAAACGAGCAGTGCTGAGGTCATGAACCTTTTCAGGGGTGCGTCGGTACGCTGGAGAGCGATAGCGAGGACGAAGGCGAGGGCCGCCGCGAAGAGCGCCGCCCTCGCCATGCCGTCCGGTATGAGAGGCCATTCTCGTCCATCCTGGCCGATAACTTCATACCAGTACAATGTGGCCAGCTATTTAACGTCCAACCGAAAGTTCACACAAGTCAACACTTGACCATAGCAATATCAACAGTTAGAAGCCCCACGATTTGAATATCGGACCGAACGTCCTCGCCTGAGCAGACACCTGAGCGGTCGGGAAGAAGACTATCATCTCGTTGGGGGCCACGCCGCTGACCGCGTATTTTGCCGTCAAGCCCGGATAGGCGATAAACCTGACCGCCGTGTTCCCGATGACCTGCTGAGTGTTCTTGGAGAGGATGAAGTCTTCGAAGAGCTGCGCCGCGGCAAGATGAGGTGTTCCTCTCACGATGCCGACTGACGCCGGCGCGGTCAGGAGCGGAACGCCCTGCGGGAGGAACCAGCCGATTGGCGCACCCTGGGACTGCAGCCTCACGACGTCGTGAAGGTATGTCACGATTCCGATTGAGTACTGCCCGGACGCCACCCCGTTGGCTATCGCGGTGGTGTCCGAGGTCAGCGTGGGCTGGACGTTAGTCGCCAGAGCCTTCGCCCAGGCTGTGAAAGTCGCATTCCCGACAATCGGCACAAGAGAAAGCATGTACTGAGTCCCAGTGCTCCCAATGGTGACATCGTGCATGATCACCTTTCCCCTCCAGGAGGAATTTGTGAGCTCGTTGAGCGTCTTCGGGAGGTTAGCGCTCGTCACGAGTTGGCTGTTGTAAGAGAAGACCACAGGAAGTAAGATTGCGGTAGCGAAGTATCCCTTCGGGTCGTGGTAGTTTGAAGGATAATTCGCGGATTGAGTGGAGTTGTAAGAGATGAGGTCTCCCGCCGACTTCAGAGAGTTCATTAGCGAATTGGTGATGAACGTCACGTCAGCCGTGGCGCTACGAGCCGCGAGCTCTGCCGATATCTTGGCGAAGGCCTTGGGGGGTGTGAACTCCTGATAATTGACAGCAATGTAGCTGTAGTTTCCGTGGAAGTCTTTCAGGACTGGCTGCATGTCCTGAGTGTCGACGCTTCCGTAGACGGTCAGCGACACTTGTTGGGGCGAAGGAGCGGCTGGGTAGTAGAAGAAATAGAATCCGCCGCCGGCTATCACGACGATCGCAACAACGAGTGCGGCCACCCTGGCCGTAGTACCGACCGCCCTCCTTCGCATCGGTCGACGACAACTCTTAAATGGCCTAATAATCTTCCGTAAGGATAATCCGA
>VBPP01000131.1:1260-8880 GCA_005877365.1 Nitrososphaerota archaeon | reverse complement strand
TACCTGACGAGGATAACGCCGTACGCCCAGACGGACCTCAACTTCGACTGGGACGAGTTTAAGGAGAAGATAAACAACGAGCTCGTCGCAAACGTCGGCAACTTCATCTACAGGGCGCTGGTATTCGTGAAGAACAAGCACGGTTACGTGGTCCCCCGGCGCGTTGCTCCCGGCAAAGAGGAGAGGTCGATGCTTACCAGCCTGAATCGGACCACGACCGAGTCAGCCTCCCTCGTCGAGGAGGGACACTACGACCGTGCGCTGAAATCGGTCCTGGAGTTCTCATCGAAGTGCAACCAGTACTTCCAGCACGGTGCACCGTGGGAGGGGAAGAGTGACGAGCCGCGGACGATTCACTATTCTTGCAACTTCGTTGCGAGCCTCTCCATCCTCCTTCACCCCTTCCTCCCCTCGAGCAGTGAGGAGGCCTGGCGTCAACTCGGATTCAACAGACCCATCGCGAAGTACGGGTGGGAGGCAGCGAAGACTCTGAACGTGAAATCCGCTCAGAGGATCCGCGAGCCGAAGCCGCTCTTCAGAAAGGTCGAGGAGGCGGAGATATCGAGACGGAAGGAGGCCCTCCCCGGTGGCACGGAGAATTCAGTCGCATGACTGGAGGGCTTCCAGCCCCTGGGGGAGGGCGTACTCCATCGAGTCGTCGATCACGTCCTTCCCGCGGAAGACCTTCGAAAGCGGGTCGTAGTCGTCGTACTTCGTCGATTTGAACCCCGAGGCGAGCAGGCTCACCTGCAACTGGGAGGTGCCCGCGTAATTGACGCCGTACTCGACGTCGGCTTCGTTCATCACCGAGCCGAGGCGCTTCACCGCCAAACCCACATGGCTCGCAGAGAGAGAGGAGTCGCCGGTAAGGAAGAGGACAGCGTGGCTCACCTCCTTCGCTTCCGCTACCCTGCTGATCGATATGATCGCGCCCGCGAGCGCTTCTTCCGTCTTGTCTATCGAGCCCGAGCGGGAGACCGCGAGAAGGGAGTAGCCGTCCTGCAGGACTGTGCCAAGAACCTTGTTGAGGCCCACGGGGAGAGTCGTCTCGGAAGACTTCGAGAGGAGAGACGCCAGCACCGTGACTGCCTCGCCGTTCGCCAGCTGGTAGATCTCCTTGAGGGTGGCGCCCTCACGGGATGACTTCATCAGAGTATCGTTGTCTATCACAATCACACCACTCGTGGCTGCTCTCAGCCTCCTCAGAGAGACGCCCGCATAGAAGCGCAGCCTCTTCTCGAAATCGAAGGGCATCACGGCCACACCGACCACCGTGGCCCATGATTTCTGAGCCATCTCCGCAACGAGGGGAGCGAGCCCGGTGCCTGTCGCTCCTCCGAGTCCTGCCACGACGAAGACCACCCTCGCCCCGCGCACCGCGTTCAGTATGGTGTGGCGGACGGTGATCGAGAGGCCCCTGACGATCGAGGGCGTCAGCTTCTGCTCCACCGGACAATCGATCAAGACCTTCTTCCCCGCTCCGACGAGCTCGAAATCGTTCTTGTCGCAGGAGACGTACGCAAACCTGTCGATGAGGAGCGGTTGCTTGCTTAGCAGGGAGACGATTCTGCAGCCCGCGGATCCCACTCCAACGGCGATGACTGAGTCAGGATTTTGGTCGGGCATAGGCGGGTGCAGCCCCGTTACAAAGGAGGGGATTTACAACCCCTACAACCAAAACAATAAACTTATGGTTTACAAAATGTTGACTGCACGAAGGCGAAGACGGTGAAAAAGATTTCACTTCGGTGACTTTTCTTCCCTGTTCACCAGTCTGTTCACGAGGTCGTCCATCATGTGCCCCGTGCACTCCACCGTCACGCGTTTGACACCGTTGACTGCGAGGGCGGCCTTTCTGATCTCTCTTCCGGTATCGACCGCGATGGGGCTGTAGGGCGAGAGCGGTGAGAACCTTATCCTGAGTGTGCCGTCTCCCACGACCGATACGTCGTTGATTATGTTCAGCTCTCCGAACTTTCTGGAAGTCTCCTCCTCCACGAGCTGGTCCAGCTTCTCCGTTACGCTTTTCGTGAGGTCGTCCTGCAAGTTGTCACGAGAGCCTCCTTTAGGTTATATGACCTTTTACGCGTCACCATCTCACCTTCAGGGTAGTCGGGTGTGAAGCCTTCACCTCGTCGACCCTCCCCACGCTCGTGTTTCTTGGCACGTTCCCCAGCCTCCCCTCCTTCAGCTCCCGGGAAATCCGATTCAACGCCGAAGCGTACTCGTCGAGAAACTCGACGGGCTCCGATTCCGTCGGTTCGACCATCAGGGCCTCGCTCACGATCAAGGGGAAGTATACGGTCGGAGCATGCATCCCGTAATCGAGGAGTGCTTTCGCGGTCTGCATCGCTCCCCCGGGGAGGCCACTCCGGACTGAGACCACCGTCTCATGCTTTCTTCTCAGACCCCTCCCGTGGGTGACGGGGTACGCCTCGCTGTCGAGGAGCCTCCAGAGGTAGTTCGCGGCGAGGACGGCAAGAGAAGACACGTTCCCGAGTCCGTCCGCTCCGAGGAGCCTGATGTACGCGTAAGCACGCAGGAGGACAGCCGAGTTGCCGACGAACCCCTTCAGACGGCCTACAGTCTGCTCGAGGTCGTAATCGAGGTAGTAACCGGACCTACCCTTCGAAACGACGGGGACTGGGAGATACTCGGCCAGCCGTTTCGTCGCCCCCACCGGACCAGCACCGGGCTCCCCTCCGCCGTGAGGCGTCGCGAATGTCTTGTGAAGGTTCAGGTGAACGATGTCGAAACCCATATCGCCGGGCCTCGTCTTGCCGAGGAGGGCGTTCATGTTCGCCCCGTCGTAATACATCAGGCCTCCGGCGTCGTGGACAGCCTTCGATATCTCGACGACCTCCCCCTCGAAGAGGCCGAGGGTGTTTGGAACCGTGAACATCATCCCCGCAGTATTCTCGGAGGTCAGCTCCTTCACCGCCTTCGCACTCACCAGCCCCGACTCTCCCGATGGCACCTTGACGACCTTGAACCCGCCCATCGCGGCGCTCGCCGGGTTTGTCCCGTGAGCCGAATCGGGGACGAGTATCTCGTCCTTGTTTGTGAGACGGTGCTCTCTCAGATACTTCCTAATCATGAGGACGCCGGCAAACTCGCCCTGGGCACCCGCCGCGGTGCTTAGGGAGAAGCGGTGCATCCCCGTGATCTCCGAAAGCATCTCCCCCAGCTCGTGGAGGACGGAGAGGAGTCCTTGCACGGTCTCTTCGGGCTGGAGGGGGTGAGCATGCCGCATCCCGTCCGAGGAGGCGATCAGCTCAGAGACCTTCGGGTTGTACTTCATCGTGCAGCTCCCCAGAGGATACATTCCCAGCTCCACTGAGAAGTTCATCTGCGAAAGGCGATTGTAGTGTCTCAGGACCTGAAGCTCCGAGACCTCGGGGAGATTCAGGTTTTCGTCGCCGCCCTCCTCCCGCCTGAGCTCACGGGGGATGTAGGATGAAGGAGCGCCGACGGACTTCTTTATCTTGGGGTCAAGGGGCGGAAGGTACCCGACCCTACCCTTCCTGCTCAGCTCCTTCAGGAGTGGTTCGTCCCAGAAAGCCTGCCTGAACTTCAGCGCTTAACCGCCTCCTCGAGTGCCGCCGCAAGGCGTTCGATGTCGGCGTGTGTGTGCACCTCTGTCACGCAGAAGAGCCCTGCCTCGCGCCCCAGCCTGAAACCGCGGTCGAGGGGGTATCCACCGAGAACCCCCCTGCGTGCCATCCTCCTGTAGACGCTGACCGCGCGGGCCCCTTCGTAGCCCACCGCGAACTCCTTGAAGAAGGGGCCCTTGAAGAGGGGTGAGGTAACTCCGTCGACTCTCGAGAGGCGCTTCGCCGCGTAGTGAGAGTTCGAGATTATCACCTCCCCGAGGCGTCTCAGGCCCGTCTTCCCCAGCATCGCGAGGTAGCAGGACGCCGCGACCGCCATCAGCGATTGGTTGGTGCAGATGTTCGAGGTCGCCCCCTCGCGTCTGATGTGCTGCTCTCTCGTCTGGAGGACCATCGAGAAGGCCTTCTGCTCAGAGTCTTTCTCGGTCGTCATCCCTATCAGCCTGCCGGGCATGCTCCGGGCGAGCCTGAGGTCCCTCACCGCGAAGATTCCCAGATGGGGGCCGCCGTAGTTCATGGGAATCCCGAGTGGCTGCCCCTCCCCCACAACGATGTCTGCTCCGTACTCCCCTGGAGGCTTGACGATCGAGAGCGAGAGGGGGTCTACCCCCACCACGAGAAGTCCGCCCCTCTCGTGCAGCAGGGTAGAGAGGTCGAGCAGCCCCTCCTCAAGAACGCCGAAGTAGTTCGGGTTCTCGACGTAGACTCCCGCCACCTCGGAGGTTATTCGCGAACTCAGAGCGGAGAAGTCCGTGGCGCCGGACCGGCCGTCGAGGGGGAGAGCTTGCAGCTCAAGGTCCATGGGGCTCACGTACGCCTTGATGACCTCTAGCCTGGTGGGCCCGATGTCGCCGCAGAGTAGGAACCGCCTCCTCCCCGTCACCTTCGCAGCCATGCGGGTAGCCTCCCCCGCGGCAGATGCCCAGTCGTACATCGAGCTGTTGCACGCCTCCATTCTGAGGAGGTCGCACATCAGACTCTGATACTCGAAGAGGGCCTGGAGCATTCCCTGACTGATCTCTGGCTGGTAGGGTGTGTAGCTCGTGTAGAACTCCTGCCTCGAAACGACGGATTCGACCGCGGCGGGGATGTAGTGCGGCCAGACCCCGCCTCCCAGGAAACAGAGCGAGCTCGGAGGTGTCTTGTTCGACGCGAGTCGGGACTGGAGGTCCCTCCTTACCACCGACTCCGACTGCCCCTCAGGAAGGCGAAGCCCCCTCTTCAGACGAATATCGGAAGGTATGTCTGAGAAGAGCTCCTCGACCGAGCTCGCCCCGATCCTGAGAAGCATCTCCTCAATTATCTCCTGGTCGAGGTTGGGCAAGAGCGGGTGGGACCCAGTCAACGGTTCGTTCTTCTTCATCATCATCCTCCTCCTCGCACGCCGCAAAACGATTAAAATAAGCATAGCAGCCGCTCTTGCGCATTCAATGAGGAGAGCTTTTTTGCCGGCGGCGATCTTGATTCTGGTGCTTGTCGCGCTCCCGTACGGGGCTGGTGCGCAGTCCCAGGGAGAACCCGTCGTCACTGTGACAAACCAGTACATAGTGAACAGGTACGGCTATGCCGTGATGAACGAGACCGTCAAGTACAACAATAGCGGGTCATCCCCAGTCCAGGTACCGACGCTGCAGTTGGGAGTCCCCCAAAACATCTCTTCACGGCTCGTCGGGAATTACACGCTCGTCGGAGAGGGGTACAGCCTCACCACCACGACGAATTCCACGGGGCTTCTTTTCAGCATCAGCTCTCAGAACACCCTTCAACCGAAGGCCGTGAGCAGTTTCTCGCTGAAGGCCGTGATTAGGGATATCTCGGTTACGACCAACTCCAGCACGGGCATAATCGTCCTCGAGTACCCGTCGCTGAACCTACAGGTGAACACCTTCAACGCGCTGATCCGGATGCCGCCCTCTACCCTCATCTCGCCCCTCCCACAGGGTTGGACCTCCAACCAGAGTTCGGGCAGCGGGACGACCTACAAGAGAACCTTCACCGGCTTCAGTCCCGCTAACGCCCACGCCCTTCTCGGAACACTGCAATCGAGCACGAGCATGGACTTCCATCCGATACACGTGTACAGCGCGAGCAGGACTGTGACGGCGGCTCCGAACGGCTCACCGCAGGTGCAGGACTCGATCACACTCAAGAACACAGGGAGCTCCGACCTCGGTTCGCTCCATCTTGCGACGCTGAACAGTTCCACTAGGGTTACGATCATCCCCTCGATGTCTCCCCCGCTGCTGAATCCGACTTCTCTGGCCCTCTCGAACGGCCTGATTGAACTGACGAGGAGCCCCTTCGTCGCGATCCCGTCGGGTAGAAACTTCACCCTGACGGTTGCCTACGCCCTGCCTGCGAAGTTCTACACAGTCTCGGGGGGGAGCGTCCGGGTTGACCTTCCTCTGACGCCACCCATCGTGGCCCCGGTCGACACCTTCACGCTCTCCATGTCCCTCCCCAACGGTCTCAGAGCGACCCAAGCGCAGTCGAGGGTTGTTCAGAACGCGACGCCCATCACGTCTGGGGAGCAGACCTTCGCCTACAGCCTCACCCTGGGGTGGGCCTCCGATAGGGCGATCCCAGCGGCCTCGGTGATATTTGTTGCGGCGCTCGTCGCATTCTTCATCTCCGTAGAGAGGCAGGAGGGGGAGGAGGCGGAAGGGGAGGAGAAGGAGGGAGGACGCATCACCGGGGACATCCCAGCCATGATCAAAGCCTTCGAGGAGAAGGTGGACCTCGTGAACACGATGCTGCGGGAAGTTCCGAAGGAGGACCCCAACAACCTGAACAAGGCCTACTTCGTCGATCTCAGGAGCCGAGTGGACACGTTCAGGTCAAGGGCGCTGCAGAGGTTGAACGACGCGAAGCAGAGATCGACAGCTCAGCGGTTCTCCGAGCAATTGACTCGCATCCACGACGTGGAGAGGGAGGTGGATAGGGCGACGAGAGACATCTTGAACCTCTACGAGCAGTACTACACGAGGCGAATGAGGCAGGAGACATTCGAGAAGCTACTCCCCAGCTACAGGAAGAGGCTGGAGGGGGCCCTGAACCGGCTCTCCGACCAGTTGAACCTCACCCAGCGAGAGGCGAAGATGCTGTGACTTCCTCCCGCGACCTCGCCTCAAGCGGTGGGCTTCCTCGCCTGGTCCGGTAAAACTTATCAGCCTGAAAAGCGTCAGATTGTCATGAAAGACGGCGTCAACAAACTAGTCATCATCGGATCTGGCCCCGCCGGGCTGACCGCTGCCGTGTATGGTGCAAGAGCCGACTTGGAGCCGCTCCTCTTCATGGGGACGAAGTACGGTGGGCAACTCATGATCACGAGCGACGTCGAGAACTTTCCGGGCTTCCCGGAGCCGATTCTCGGACCTGAGCTGATGGAGCGTATGAAGGCGCAGGCGGAGAGGGTGGGCGCAAAGTTGGTGCAGGACGACGTCGTGAGGGTCAACTTCAAGCGCTACCCATTCGAGGTGACCACCCCGAGCCAGACCGTCGAGACGCTCTCTGTCGTGATCGCGACGGGGGCCGACCCGAAGCGCCTGAACCTCGACTCGGAAATGAGGCTGATGGGGAAGGGTGTCTCCAACTGTGCCGTCTGCGACGGTTTCTTCTTCAGGGGGAAGAGGGTCGCGGTCGTCGGTGGAGGGGACACGGCGATGGAGGAGGCGACCTTCCTGACGAAGTTCGCCACCAGCGTCCGGGTCATACACAGGCGGGATAAGCTCCGCGCGAGCAAGGCTCTGCAGAAGGCCGCTTTCTCGAACCCGAAGATCAGCTTCATCTGGGACTCAGTCGTCGAGGAGGTCCTCGGCTCGAGCAGGGTCGAGGGGGTGAAGATAAGGAATGTCAAGACGGGAAAGGAGAGTCTGCTCAAGGTTGATGGCCTCTTCGTCTCGATTGGTTACGAGCCGAATACCAAGGTCTTTGTGGGGGAGGTCGAGCTTGACCAGAGGGGGTATGTCGTCACGAGGAACGGGACGACGGAGACGAGCGTCCCCGGAGT
>VBPP01000131.1:0-1172 GCA_005877365.1 Nitrososphaerota archaeon | reverse complement strand
TGAACGATTTGCTCAAGGGACCGACGATCGGCGTCTTGTAGCCGCAGAACCTGCATCTGTTGTTCTTGTCGAGGTTGTACTCCAGGATGTCGTATCCAAACCTCTTGATCAGGACCTTGGAGCAACCGGGGCAGTAGGTGGACTCGGCCGGGTGGCCCGGGACGTTCCCGATGTAGACGTACTTCAGCCCCGCATTTTTCGCTATCTCGTAGTGCTTCTCGAGCGTCTCGATGGGTGTCAGCGGAAGGTCCATCATCTTGTAGTCGGGGTGCCATCTCAGAAAATGAATCGGCATGTCAGGGCCGAGGTTGTCGTAGACCCACTTGGAGAGCCTTGTTGCCGCGTCGAGGCTGTCACCAACCTGGGGGACAATCAAGTCTGTGATTTCTATGTGGATGTTGGTTCGATTCTTTGTCTCGAGCAAGGATTCAAAGATGGGGTCAGCGTTGGGAATCCCGATGTACCTCCTCACGAATCCCGTCTCTCCACTTCCTTTGAAGTCGACGGTAACGCAATCAACAAAATCTTTCATGAAGCCGACCGTTTCAGGTGTGTCGAAGCCATTAGAGACGAAGATGTTGAAAATCCCCTTCTCACGGGCAATCCGTCCGATGTCCCTTGCGTATTCGATGAAGATTGTGGGCTGGTTGTAGGTGTAGGCCAGACCCTCGCAATCACGAGACACCGCCATCGCGGCGACCTCCTGCGGAGTTGCGTCGATCCCCTCGATCTTCCTACGCTGGCTGATATCGTAGTTCTGGCAGTAGGCGCACAGCCATGAACAACCAGTTGTTGCGATAGAGAAGATCTTCGAGCCTGGCTTGTAGTGAACAACAGGCTTCTTCTCGATCGGGTCGATATGACCTGCTATCACCTTACCATAAACTAGTAGGTACAACTTCCCGTTGACCACTCCCCTGACCCCGCAGAGCCCTACCTGCCCCTCCCCAATCTGACACACCCTGGCACATGCGGTACACTGGACCTTCCCGTTGGGTAGATGGTGGTATAGCTCAGCCTCCTTGCCTGAGGGTTCCGTGAGCCTAGTCGGGACTGCGGCCAACTTCTCGGCTAGAAGGGCGGCCGCCTCTTTATCTTTTTCCGAGTCGAAGGGAGAAAATATGTCAGCGCTGGAATTAATCTGCCGTGCGAATCAGGCTGGCAGTCTGGTA
>VBPP01000289.1 GCA_005877365.1 Nitrososphaerota archaeon | reverse complement strand
GTATGCCGAAGCCAGGAAGCTAGCGCCCTCCCTGCGCCTGAAGACATTGGACATTCTGCACGTTGCCTATTCATCCCTCCTTCGGAAGAGTGGAACGCCCATAGCTGAGTTCGTCACCGGAGACGAAGAACTGGTGTCACGCTCGGAGCCGATTCAGCGTCTCACGGGAATCAGAGTCGTTCGGCCGAGTTAATACCTGGCTTTCAGCTCTTCTTCTCGAGCGCCTGCGCGAGTCTGCTCCGAGTCCATTGCCCTCTCTCAAGTCGTTTCTCCGAAGTAGCTGTCGGCTGACTTTGCTACCCTTTCGGATAGAATTCTGCTAGTTCGCTACGCTTTCGCGCAGCATTGGCTGAAAATCAAGGTTTGGCATGTCTTCCCCTGTCCCTCCGGAGGCCTCCCTGCCGTGGAAATCCCCTGACGCTCGCCGCCACGTTTTGGCGCAGGTAATTCCTATGTTCGATCCCATCTTTCGGACGGGATCTCATCTTCGTGTCCTCGGATTGATTACTAAGTTGAAAATCGTATCTAACCGCCCCTAATCACATTTCTTTGGAAAGAAGCCCTCTGGCCTGGTAGGCTCCTACTAGGGATGAGTATCGGGGCCACAAAATTCAGGAGTGGTATGATCACGAAAATGGCGTCAACCTTGATGATTGTTTTCTTTCCGGTAAGAATCATCCTGTCGAATGATTGACTTTCGCCCTGATTATTTCATCGATTGCTTCGGCGGAAAAGACCATCCAATCGTACACGAAAGCCAGCCTTACCGCTCTAACACCCTGCAAACCTCGCACCCAGGCAACTATCTCCTGAGCGACCGAGACGCCGGGCACGATGAATTCGAAGTGACCTTGCTCGGGTCCTCCGAAGCCAGCACGCCATATGTAGTCCTGAAACCTTGAAAATATGTTTGTGTCGACCTCTCTCTTGTAGCTACCTGAAGTGTAGTTAACCAGAAGGTCGATGCAGACAGCACCCTCGAGGAGTTTCACATTGATATCAGGAATGAAGAAGATGGCCTCGCCGTCAATAAGTCTGGTGACTCGTCTTTTGACAGTCCTCCCCGAAAGCCTCAACTCCATGGCGAGCTGATTGTAACGAACGTCGGGATCCACTCTGAGTCTATTGATGACCTCCCAGTCGGTCTTTGTTATTTCGATTCCGATTTTGGGAGGCTGATTGAAATACGTCGTTACATTTCTTGCGTCCACCAGCTCCGAAATCAACTCCAACCTCTTCTTGAAAACTTCTTCATTCTTGCAGAGTAGGAGCACTCCGAGTTCGTCACCCACTACTTGTACGATGCGAACGACACCGGGAAGAAGTTTGATCTTTCGAATGGCTGCGTCTACGGTCAGCGCTGGACCAACAGTCATCCAAACCGCGAATATTTCCACTCCGAGAACCCGCGGATTCACAATGAGCCGCCAACCCCTAAAGAGACCCGTAGTCCTCAGCCTCTCGACTCTCTTTCGAATTGTGTCCTCATCGACACCGAGGTTCTTCGCGATCCTCCTGTACGCACCCTTGACCTCAGTCCGGGGACCGAAAGTGGTGAACCCTCGGGCAAGCTGACCTAGAAGTCTTATGTCTAGGCGGTCCATTGCTTCATCCTTTCTAAGCACCTTGGTCAGAATGTCTGTCTGGCTCCAACATTTGTCCGAATTGACGTCTGACTCGCGGCGAACTCTTATCTACTTTACCGGACAATTTTCGAGTCGATGACGGGCCAAAGGCCAATCCAAGCTCAGGGAGCCGCAGAAACAGAGTTCGTTCTTGACCTTTCGAGGGTGTCTCGTGAGGATATTCCCCGGGTCGGAGTCAAGGCAGCAAACCTTGGAGAACTGCTTCGTGCGGGCTTCCCAGTCCCCGAGGGCTGCGTAGTTACCACCAGTGCCTTCGGGCGCTTCGCGGCATTCTCGGAAGACTCGGAGACGTGCTCCTAGCGGTCCGCTCTTCCAGCCTCAATGAAGACCTCTCGACCTCCTCGTTCGCCGGTCAGTACGAGACCGTGCTGGGGGTGAAGGGGCGAGGAGAACTTGAGGAGGCGGTGAAGAGGTGCTGGCTCTCCGTCTTCAACAGGGGCGCGAAAGCGTACCGGCGAGACCGCCTTTCTGAGGGGCCAAGCGAGATGGCGGTACTGATTCAGAGGCTTATCAGGGCCGACGCTTCGGGCGTAGCTTTCACAGTGAACCCAGTGACGGGGGCGAAGGAGGTCGCTGTGAACTCAGTCCGCGGACTCGGAGACCGGCTCGTCTCGGGGAGTGCAATCCCGGACGAATGGTTGGTTGGAGAGAGACCGGTCTGTGTCAACAAGGTAGAGAATGCCCTCTCAGAGGGCCAGGTGGACGAGGTGGCGCGGCTCGCGAAGAAGGTGGAGAGCCACTTTGGGAGTCCACAGGACATTGAATGGGCCATCGCTGGGGAGGAGGTGTTTCTGCTCCAGGCGAGACCAATAACGACCATGGTCACAACAGAAGGGAAGAACATGGGAGCTCAGAGGATTCCGATACCTATAGTCGTCCCTGAGGGACACTGGATCCGTCAGAAGGAACACTTTCCGAAACCCATGTCCCCGATGCACGCATCGTACGCGCTGACCATGATGACCGATTCGATTCGGTTGCTCATGAATGACGTCGGCCTTCCCATTGAAACCATCGATTTCAGGCTAATAGGGGGATGGGTATACGAACGGATTGTTCCACCAGGGGGGAAGGACCGACATCCACCACCTGCCTGGCTTCTCCGAATCCTGGTTCACCTGTTTCCGTCTTCACGTTCCCGACTGAGAAAAATGGTTGAGACAGTTCGCGCCGACCTGACTAGTCGGTATTTGGAGAGATGGAACGACGAATGGAAGCCGGAGCTCGTGAAGAAGAGCAAGGAGCTTGTTGATCTCAACCTAGCCTCTCTAACTGACGACCAGCTGGAGACCCATGTCTCGGCGACGCTGGAACACGTTCGCCGTGGAAAAGAAATCCACTTTCGCTACATGGGCCTGGGTTTGTTGGCGGTCGGAGATCTGGCGATTACCTGTCAGGAGATTCTTGGATGGGACAACATGCGAGTGCTCGACCTGCTGGCCGGACTATCAGAGAAGGATTGCGAGCCGAGCCAGAGACTGGCCGAACTCGTCCAGCTTGTTCTGGACGATAAGAATCTCCAAGATGCAATTTGGAGGCTCAATCAATCGATGAGACCCGATGAGGTGATTTCGATTAATCCAGCCTTCCGTGAGAGGTTCGACCTTTACCTAAAAGATTTCGGAACGACGGCACTAAGTTACGAAGTGATAGACCCCACCGTGGGCGAAATCCCGTTGGTGCTGCTGAAATTGATCCGAGACCAGATGGCTCTCAACTACGATCCAACGGCCAAGGCCAACGCCCTCCAAGAGCGAAGAAATTCGGCTGAGAAAGAGGCGATGGAACGTCTGCGGTCGTTGCCGCAGGATACGAAGACTCGTTTCACGAAAACCCTCAGAAGGGCTCGGGCCGCATACGCGATCCGGGATGAAGAAGTGTTCTACACGGAGAATCTCGCAGATGGGATATTTCGTCGCGTCCTGCTCGAAGTG
>VBPP01000318.1 GCA_005877365.1 Nitrososphaerota archaeon | reverse complement strand
CGCCTCGAAGTCGTCCGCGATGTAGTCGACTATCTTGCCCTTTCCCTCGTCTCCCCATTGGAGGCCGACTATCGTGGCGTTTTTCTTCTTCTTCGCCCTAGACAACTTTCTCAATGTCGTGCGGGCGGCTCTCCTTGAGCCCCGCCTCGGACATCCTCAAGAATTCGGCCCCTGTCTGCAGCTCTGTTATCGTCTTCGCGCCGCAGTAGGACATCCCCGAGCGGAGCCCCCCCACGAGCTGACGAACGACCTCCTCGACCTTGCCTTTGTAGGGAATCAGCCCCTCGACCCCCTCGGGGACGCTCTCCTCGACCACCTCTTCGACGAGACCGTTCTTGGACGAACTCCCGTTGGAGTCCCTAACCTTCCTGTCGATTGATGCCTCGAGCGATGCCATTCCGCGCGTCAGCTTGTACCTGACCCCCTCACGCAGTATTGTCGGGCCGGGGCTCTCCTCGGTTCCTGCGAAGAGGCTTCCAATCATGACAGTCGAGGCACCAGCGGCGAGTGCCTTCGTAACATCTCCCGGATTCCTTACCCCGCCGTCGGCGATAACGGGGACATCGTCTTCTGCGGCCCCGTTCGCGCTATCGATGACCGCCGTGAGCTGGGGAACGCCGACTCCGGTGACGATGCGAGTGATACAGATGCTCCCCGAACCAACGCCGACCTTCACCGCGTCCGCACCCGCCTTGATCAGGTCGCTCGTCCCCCTCGAGGTTGCCACGTTCCCGGCCACAACATCGACTTGCCCTAGTCGCCTCCGAATCTCCTTCACTGTGTCAATCGCGTTTGCCGAGTGGCCGTGAGCGATGTCGACGACGAGAGCGTCCACGTCGACCTCCAGCAGCTTCTCCGCCCTGTGCATGTAATCTCCCTTCACGCCTATTGCGGCGGCAACCCTCAGCCGCCCCTTCGCGTCTTTCGTGGCCATCGGGAATTGTCTCCGTTTGACAATGTCCTTCGACGTAATGAGCCCGGCTAGCCTGCCGTCCTTCTCCAGAATCGGGAGCTTCTCGATCTTGTTCTTCCGCAGCAGCTCCTTCGCCTGCTCCATGGTGACGCCCTTCTGAGCGGTGATGAGGTTTCCCAGCGGTGTCA
>VBPP01000130.1:1037-18477 GCA_005877365.1 Nitrososphaerota archaeon | reverse complement strand
CTCGGCCGCGGAAGCACGGCGGAATCACCCCGTTACAACGAATCTGAGCGATTGGGTCGCGCGCTTTGGACGCCGTATGAGAGTGTCTTGAAGAGTAGGGGCATCGGCTTGGCACGGTTGCTGGCAGACAATGGGGGCGAGGACTCGGACGGGTTGCGGCCCCTCACGAAGGCGATGATGTGGTATGATTATCGAGTGCAGGAGTTCAACCTCGCTCATCTCTACTTGGTCTTTGGCGAAATCGGGGACAAAACCGTGGGGCTTAAAGGCGGAACAACAGCCTACCTCATCAAGAGATACAATAAATTTCTGTTTCCGAAGCTGTGGGACTCGCTAAACGAGTTGTACAAGGACTTCAAGACATAAAGGGGAGAATCCAGGCACAGATTTCGCCTGGACGCTAACCTCCTGTCAGCGTGACTTTGTTCGCTGCGCCGTCGTACAGGCCTATCTGCTTGTACGCATAAGCAGTTCCATTCTGGAATGCGAGGTCTATGGCGAAGTATGCAATCGCCTGGTCTCCGTTCTTGTCGAGGAAGGTCGGTGTCCCGCTCGCGCCGAAGTAGTGGTTCGCGACTTGTGGCAGGACCGCGACGATGGCCGGTCCAGAGTAGACCCCGGTAGCGAGGACCGAGAGCATCCCGACCCACGTGACGTCGTATGCATAGTTTGAAAATGGTTCTGGCGGACTACCGTACTTCGCCTTGAAGGTGTTGAGGAAGACCCTGCCTTGTGGGCTGCTCGGTGTATAGGCCGTCGTAATCGTGAGTTTCACTAAACTGATGAATGCACCCGTCGTGGGATTGGAAACGAGTGTGTTATCATTAAGGGCCTCGACTCCTATCCACCTAACCTTTGTCAGTTGAGGGTCTGTAGACGCGTGGGTGAAGATGTTTTGGGCTTCTTTTCCGTAGTCATCAATCATCACCGCCGTCGTGGTGTAGCTCCCGCCACTCGAAATTACCTGCGCGACGTCAGAACTCGCTGTGCTGACGACGGAGGAGTAGTCGTTCTGGTCGGGTGGGATTTGGATGCCGGTCTGCTGGATGCCCGCTTGGGCTAATAGTCCCTTGGTGAAGTTGTACTTCCCCGACCCGGAGGAATCTGCCCGGTACAGATACACAATGTTCTTCATCTGGAACAAAACCGCGAGTTGAGCCAGAGCGCTCCCTTCGAAGTTGTCACCAGGTTGCCCAGGCCTGAAGAGATAGTGGGGAACGCCCGGAAGGATGGGGAACGACGCTGCGGTTCCGGATGATGCTGGAGGAAGAAGGACGATCTTGTTCGTGTTAGCGTAGTCTCTGGCACCGAGAACTTCTGAAGTTGTCAGAGGGCCGATTATGAGTTGCGCGCTGCTTGATTGGAAGATCGTTTGAACCGCGCTCAGGGCGCCGGCCGGGGTGCCCTTGTCGTCCTGAACGACGGTCTTGAACCTTATTGAGCTCCCAGCGGAGGTCAGGTTCTCGTTCATCTGGTCCACAGCGAGATTAACGGCGTTGACGAATGATTTGCCGAAGTCAGCGAGTGTTCCGGTTAGTGGGAAGACAATCCCGATGGTGTACGTCTTGGTACCTGTGGTAGCAGCAGGGGGAGCGAGGAATGTTGGCACTGCGTAGCCGACGCCCGCTCCGACGAGAAGACCGATGACTAGGACCGCAATAATGTTTTGTGCGGCCATACGAAACATCGAAGCTGTTGCTTAGTATTAAAGCCTATTCGGGATGTGGAGCGCGAACCCCAACTGAACGAGTCTTAAACTGTTTATAATAGTTTGAGACTCGGTGACGTCACACTTGCTGGAATGGCTGGTTGATTCAATCGTCCTCTCGATCTTCATAGGAAGCATATACGTGCTCGCATCTCTCGGGCTGACTCTGACGCTCGCGGTGGTCAAATTGCCAAATTTTGCCCACGCAGAGTTTCTCACGATTGGAGCATACACCGGGGCCGTGATCTCGTCCAGTTTTCCGGAAAACTTTCTCCTTATGGGAGTGGGCGCTTTCGTTGTCTCGGGATTGATTGCGGTTGTGATACACTTCCTTGTGTACAAACCGATGATGGACAGGAAGATTTCAATCTACACCATGGTGCTTGCTTCCTTTGCAGTCGCGACTTTCGTCAGGTATGGAGTGTTCTCGTGGGCCTCGATTTCCAACCTGTTGTCGACGCACCCGTCGGTCTCTATTGTTGTCGTCGGATCGATTGGTACAACCCCGATCACCAACATCTACGAGATCGTCGTTCCGCTGGCGCTTGTGCTTTCGGCTGTCGTCGGACTATTCCTAACGGTAACACGGCTGGGCAAGTCGATGAGGGCGGTCGCGAGCAATTTCGAGCTGGCCAGGGTTACCGGTATCAGGCTTTCTATCGTCGTCCCTTTCATGTGGGTCATAGCCGGCGGGCTCGCGGGCCTTGGAGGGGTCTTCCTGGGCATCTACACAGCCGTCACCCCCGTGCTCGGTTCCTCGCTCCTGCTTCAGATCTTCGCGGTCGTCATAATCGCGGGGCTAACCAGCATGAGTGGGACCGTCATAGGCGGGTACATAGTCGGCTTCGCGGAGAACACACTCATGGCGGCCCTGAACAACTTTTTTGGTGTACCCTTCACGTTCGAGCCGCTCCTCCCCTTCGCGATGATCCTGGTGGTTCTCATGTTCAGACCTACAGGCCTGACTCCGAACATGATGAGCGGGATTGCGTACGCCAGGCGGTGGCTGAACCGCTCCAAAACGAAGGTACCTAAGGAGGGAGAGTAGGGACAGAGTTTTGGCGTTTGATGTAATCGGCTTACTTATCTCCGTCGCGACGGTGTACGGAATATTCACCCTTCTCTCCTTGAGTCTTAACCTAGAGTACGGATATGGTGGACAACCTAACTTCGGACAGGTGCTCTTCTACGGCATTGGTGCCTTCTCGGCGGGTCTCGTAAGCGCCACCCTCCTTCCTCTCTTCGCAGGACGTGCGGTGGGTGATGTCTGTTCGATCGGCGCGCTCGTCACGAGGGAGGCGATCTCGGCCTCGAACCCCTTGCTCTCGGTCTCAACTTGGCTCATCGCTCTTGTCGTGGCCGCGCTCGTCGCCTCTATCTTCGGATTCCTCGCCTCCTATCCTGCACTAAGGGTCAAGGAGGAGTGGTACCTGTCAATGATCCTACTAGTTGGGGCGGAGATGTTCAGGGTGATAGTGAGAAATACGCCTCAGTTCGGTTGCGGGTACAACGGCCTCCCGGGCATCTCGAACCCCTTCGGGTGGATCTCGAGCAACTCGAACTCTCCCCTTCTCATAGACCTTTCGACGGGGCTCTACGCGATGGCAATCCTGGGCTTCGCCACGCTGTCGTACATTGGTGCGCAGCGCTTCGCAAACTCCCCGTATGGGAGACTGCTGAAGTCGGTCCGTGATGACCGCATCCTATCAGAGGCCCTTGGGAAGGATGTTAAGAGGGTCAGAGAGCAGATAATGGTGATTGGTTCGGCGATGGCAGGGCTCGCCGGCGCACTGTACGTCTTCTACATCGGGGTCGCAATCGCAGAAGACTACATTGCGAGCGTGACCTTCAGTATCTGGGTGATGATCGTCCTGGGTGGGATAGCGAACAATCGAGGCGCCCTAGTTGGAACCATCGCTCTGATAGGCCTACAGAAGGGAACACAAATACTCGGAGTGCTCCTACAACAGGCTTCAATCGCGGTAGACTCGAATCTGCTCGTTTACCTCGACTACATGGTTGAGGCTGCGATCCTTCTCTTGCTTATTTTGTACAGACCGAAGGGGCTCATCCCTGAGCAGGCGGTGAAGACGGTCGCGTACAGAAGCTTTGACTCTGGTGGAAAGGACCAACATGCTTGAGATGTCACGACAGACTGACTAGATTACGAGCTGCTCTCTCTGCGTCTTATTCTCAAACCTTTTGATGTGGTAGCTCGATATGTCGAGATGAGGTTTCTGGTCCAGGATGAGCTCAGCCATTAGGGCTCCGATTGCCGGGGAGTGCATGAACCCATGCCCAGAGAAGCCGGCGCAGCAGTAGAGGCCGTCGACTTCGCCAATCTCAGACGAGATGGGGTTTGCGTCGGGAGTCATCTCGTACAATCCAGCGACCGAGGACGAGATGGAAGAGTGTGAGAGGGAGGGCACTCTGCGGAGCAGCTTCGAGATCACTTTCTGCTCATAATCTTGAGGGAATGAGAGCTCAAAGCTCGGACCAGTCGAGGTGTTGTCCCCGAACAAGATCATCATGCCGTCTCTCCCCACGGCGAGTGTAGAATCAACGTCCACTATTAGTGGAATCTGAGAGGGGATGCTTTCCGGGAGGTTGCGAGTGAGGAAGAAGACCTTCCTCGGATATGGCTTGATGGGTATCTCGACGGATGCTAACGCTCCTACCCTTCCTGAGAATGCGCCAGCGGCGATCACCGCCTTCTCCGAATGTATCTCGCCCTTGGTGGTTACAACGCCTTTGACACGCGAACCGCCGCGCTCAATCTTCTTCACCTCGGCGTCTTCGTAGAGCTCAACTCCAAGCTCTTTGGCTTTGGTGATGAAACCCTGGTGAATGGTCGAGGTGGAAGCGTGACCATCCCTTGCGCAGAAGGTCCCTCCGAGTACTCCATTGAAATTGTAGAAGGGATAATGTTCGAGAAGTTCTTGGGGCGTCAGCAGGTCAACCGGCACACCGAGGGACTCTTGGAGAATCCTATTCTCCTTGAGCTGTGAGAACGATTTCTCGCTCGTCGCGAGGAAGAGGTAGCCATCGTGCGCCACCAGTGGGTCAAAGCCTGTGTGTTCCTTGAATTTTTCTATGACTTCGATGCTCTCGATGCTGAGCTTCACACTAAGCTCGTTTGAGAACTGGTGCCTGAATCCACCAAGCGAAGCCGCGGTGCTGCCGGAACCCGCCCTCGACTCGTCCACTACTACGACGTTCTTCGCCCCACGCCTCGCAAGGTTGTAGGCGATGCTCGCCCCGATTATTCCGGCGCCTATCACAACTGTAGTCGCACGATTTCTCACGAGCCACGCCACCCTTCTCGGATTTTTGGGCTACTTGCGTCCCGTCCCACTCCTCGTGCTGAGGTATGGGATTATTTGCTGCCCGATGATCCGCACTGATTCTCTTGGGTCTGGTCCCAGTGGAGCTCCTATGAGGACTTCGTCCACGCCGGCCCCGGCGAGCTTCTCCAGCCTCGAGATGCAGTCTTCCTGGGTACCATAGATCGCGAGTCTAAGCATCCCCTCGTTCACGAGCTTTGCCGCGGCTCTGACACCCTTCTCCCTGAACGCTTGGTGGACCTCGGAGAAGCTCTCTGGGGTTAGACCCACTGAGGCGAGTCCTTTTGCACCCAGCAGTGGCCCGAAGTACGCCACCAACTCCTTCAAAGGATCGATTACCGACTCCTCCCTCCTCCCCGCGATTGACATCCATACGCATCCCGCTATCTGCACGTCCGAGGGCCGCCTTCCCGCTTTTCTCGCCCCCTCTCGTATCTTGCCTACCGCGTACTCCGCGAACTCGGGCGGATAGAGGAGGGGAAGCGCACCCTCCCCAGCTGCGCCAGAGTACTCGAGCATCTTGTCCCCTTGTCCTCCGATGTAGACGGGAATCTTCCCGCGCAACGGCTTGAAACGCATGTAGCACTGCTTGCTCCACCTGAACTCTCGACCATCGTACTCCGCCACCTTCCCTGACAGGAGGAGTCGGATGAGTTCGACAGCTTCTCTTGTTCGGCTCAAGGGCCTCAGATGGGGTATTCCCAACCAGTCCATGTACTCCATCCCACCTGCGCTTATCCCACAGACGACCCTCCCCCCGCTCAGCTCGTCGAGGGTCGCGAGGTACATCGCCAGCTCCGCTGGATTCGTTGTGTACGGGTTGAGTATCGTGTTACCGAGGACGATCTTACTCGTCCGCTCCGCGATTGCTGTCAGCGCGACCAATGAGCTCCGCATGAATATATCGTGAGAAACCCAGCAGGAGTCGAAACCGTTCTTCTCAGCGAGGACAGCTAGATCAACTATGTTTTGGGTCCCACCAAACCAATCGGCGAGTCTGATCCCGAACCTCATATGTTCGTGGCCTCCCCGAGGAATAACTTCGCGATCTCTTTGTCATGCGATATTTCTTCAGGGGAGCCTTCGAAGGCTTTCTTCCCCTGCACCAGGACCACCCCTCTCTCTGCTATGCTCAACGCTTTTCGCGCGTTTTGTTCGACTAGGATGAGTGTCAGACCGAGCTCGTGCATCTCCACGAGCTTTTGGAAGAGAAGTTCCGCTACGATGGGAGCTACCCCCGCACTCGCTTCATCGAGAATCAGTAACTTCGGTTCTGCCATGAGCACTCTCGCGACGGCGAGCATCTGTCTTTGCCCTCCACTCAACGAGCTCGCCTTCGCCCTCGACTTCGGAGAGAGGTCAGGAAACAGCCTGAGAACCCTTTCCAGGACTTGGCGCTTTTCCCTTCCGTTACCCCCCCTGCTGGAGATTGCTCCCAATTCCAGGTTCTCCATCACGGTCATGTCGGCGAAGATGTTCGAGACTTGAGGGACATATCCCAAACCAGCGCGCGCAATATTCTCAGGTTTTTGGGAGGTAATGTTCGCACCGTCGAAGATAATCGTCCCCTCGAAGATTGTGGTCAGCCCGAAAATCGACTTCACGAGGGTACTCTTCCCGGATCCATTTGGCCCGACTATTGCTATGAAGTCTCCCTCATTGACTGTCAGAGAGATGTTTTGGACTATCGTGAGTTTCCCGTAACCGGCCACGAGATTCTCAACCCGCAAGATTGGCCGCGTGACGCTGACCACCCCCCATCAACCTCCCAAGTAGGCGTCGATTACCTTCTTGTCGTTCACGACCTCTCCTGGCTTGCCCTCAGCTATGATCCTTCCCTGATGCATCGTGAAGACGTGGTCGACATGCCTGAAGAGAACCTCGAGCCTGTGTTCGATGATGAAGAAGGTAGTTCCACGCTCACGTCTGTGGGCGTCTATCTCGTTGAAGATGTCTTGAGCTAGGCGCGGAGCCACGCCGGCTGTGGGCTCGTCGAGCAGAACCATCTTCGGGTCCCCCATGAAGGCGAGGGCGAACTGGAGCAGCTTCATCTGGCCTCCCGAGATCTCCGTAGGCGGTTTGAGGTAGAGGTCTTGGATTTCAAGAAGGCCGAGCTCTCGCCTGGCCTTTGCCGCCAACTCGGATTCCTGTGGCTCCCACTTTCTAGGAGTGAGGGCGGTGATGGGGTGCTCCCCCACCTGACCCTTGAAGGCGGTCATGGTGTTGTCGAGAACTGTCATGCCAAAGAATAGACGCGGGATCTGGAAACTGCGCGCCAAACCGAGCTCTAGAATCTTGTGAGAGGGAAGGTCATCGATGGGGGTCCCGTCGAAGAGTACCCGCCCACCGTCCTTCTTCTCGGTCCCAGCGATTATGTTGAAGAGAGTAGACTTGCCACTTCCATTCGGACCTATCAGTCCGAAGATGTGGCCTCTCTTGAGGGCGATGGAGACATCGTCGACCGCCTTCAGACCACCGAAGGACTTGGATACATGCTCCACTTCGAGTATGGTTTCCCCGCTCATCCTCAGCTCACCATGACGCGTTCTACTAGTTAACGACAACGAATCCGGTTAGTTGGCCTTTTGAACCTCATCCAGACGCCTCTTTAGAAACGCTGGCAATAAGTAGGCAAGAAGAAGGGACCCCATAGAGATTCTGACATGCCCCTCTGCGTGGTAGGCCACCCCTGGGGCACACGCTACCCCCGCCTCTCGCAGCAGGTATTTGCAGAACTCCATTGAAGTCATCCCGAAGGACGAGACGTCAATAAGCAGGAGGTTGGTTCCTTCAGGCTTCATCATCGAGACGCCTTCGAGACCGCCCAGCCTCGCCGCCGCGTAATCCCTGGCCTTTTGAAGCCTAGCGATGGTGGCAAGAATGTGCTTGTCCTCGAAGTCCCTGTTGAGGGCCGGGACGGCGCCTTTCTGGAGGAGGCTCGGAATCCCCATGCTCGAGAAGGCCTGGATCATCTCCATCCCCCGAATGACTTCGGGGGGGCCGATCGCGTAGCCGAGGCGGTAGTTTATCATGTTGAAGAGCTTCGAGAACGATGAGATTGAAATCAGTCGATCACCAATCTCTCGCGCGAACTTGACCATGGGAGTGTATGGTCTTCCGTCGAAGACGATCCTCTCGTAAACCTGGTCATGCATTACAAACAGGTCGTACTTAATTGCGAGTTCGGCGATCCCCGCAAGTTCTTCGCTGGTGAGAACCCTTCCCGTAGGGTTGTGTGGGTTGCATAGCGTTATCAGCTTCGTCTTCTTGGTGATGAGCTTCTCGAACCTTCTCTCATCGTGGTGGTAGTTGTCTGAAGCCTGCAGCCGGAGGTAGACGCACCGGCCACGAGCGAGCTTTACCGGTATGTCGAAGAAGAAACTTGGAACGGGGACGACGACCTCGTCACCCGGGTTGATGAGCGCTGCCATCAGGTAATATTCGGCCTGCATGCTGCCGGAGGTCACGATCACCTCGTCCCTCCAGTCCACCCTCTCTCCGTAGAGCCCCTGGAACCTATCGCATATGGACCGCCTCAGTTCAGGGAGACCCAGAAAGGGTGCCTCCTGACCCTGGGCCATCTCCCTAAGATTCCTCTGGGTCTCGTCGATGACGATGTCGGGGGTATGGGTGGAGATGATGCTCTCCGCGCAGAAGATGATGTCTTTGCCTCTCTCCTTGAGCTTCTGCCCCATCTCAGCGATTACAACGGTGCCAAAGGGTTCGCCAGTCGTCTCCATCGCGGCGTACTTCTTTGCCAGGGCTTCCACCTGCTTCGCCAGGATAGAGCGTCTGCGCATTTTTGTGCGTGATTCCACAGAGGCGACAACGGACCTCAGAGGCTTGGTTGGCATCTCCCGCTCTCCGCGATATTTCCTATAAAGCCTTCCGGCGAATAGGCAGTCCCTCAATTAATTAATGCGGGCGGCATCAGCTCGCGTATCTAGGATGGCGTGGAGGACACTCGGAATCGATGGGACGCTCTCAGCTAGCGGAATCTTCGAGGTTTCGCTCACGATCGGGTAGTAGTCCTTGAAACCGCTTCCAGTCAATATGGCCGCTGCGCTCGCGTCTAGCTCGATTCTCCCAACCTTCACCGCTTTCGAAATCGCCGCAAGAGCTGTCGCCGAGGAGACTTCGCAGAATATCCCCTCATAGCGCGCAATTTCTCGCTGCCCCTTCAAGATTTCTTCATCGGAGACGGAGATCCCGAAACCACCAGTCCCCCTAACCGCAGCGATTGGGTACTCCGCCCCGAAGTTCACGCTTAGCGCTCCCGCAATGGTGTGTGGAGCCTCGGTGTCTGGCACCGTATCCAGACCCTTCTCTATCGCCCGGACGAGGGGGTCGGCCCCCTCTCCCTGCACCGCCACAAGCCTCGGCAGGCTATCCAGCCGCCCCATCTCGCGAAGCTCCTGGAAGCCCTTGTACAGACCGAAGAGAAGGTCACCCCCTGCTACAGGGACGAAGAGGTAGTCGGGCACTTCGCGGCCGAGCGCTATCTCATACGCGATGGTCTTGAAGGCGTCTACCAAGAGTGGATTGAAGGGGGCCCAGATGAAGTGGTTCAACCAGTCGGGGACAGCCAACTGTGTTTGTTCGATGGCGGCTTCGAGAGCTGAGCGCGACTCGAAAAGGCCCCTCACCCGCAGCAGGACAGGCGAATACATCGTGATCTGTGAAAGCTTCGAGGCCGGCGAGTCATCCCTGATGAGGACAAGGCACCTAACGCCCGCCCGGGCCGAGTAAGCCGAGACTGCAGCGGCTGCATTCCCGGAGGAGGCGGTGAAGACACCTCTCTTTCTCCACTCACGGGCCAACGAGAGGCCGACGGAAGCCGCTCTGTCCTTGAAGGAGCCCGTCGGATTGCACCCCTCGAGCTTGCATGAAACGTTTCGTAGGCCGATCTTCCTCCCATAGTTAGGTGCTTTCACGTAGGGGGTCCACCCCTCCCCGAGGGATACTATGTTCTGTTCCCGTACTGGTGGAAGAAATTCTGCGAACTGCCAGATGCTCCTCTGCGCCCCGCCCGTAGGAAAATCACCGTCGAGCCTGTAGTGTGCACTCAAGATACCATTGCACTTGGCGCAACGGGAATGAGTGTCGGTCGGGTAGTTCCTGCCGCAGTTGGTACAGACCAGAGATTCAAATCGATTGGCCAATACACTCGAGGCGGCGCCCGTCGTCGCTATTAAGAAGATTCGTTGGTGAACGGGTGATGCTTATTGTTGCTACGTCACCGCTGCTTCTACCTCAACCTCGACCAGGATGTCTGGGTCGATGAACCCTGAGACCTGCACCGTCGTGTTCGCGGGCCGTGCAGTTCCGAAGTATTCCTTATGCGCCTTGGCTATCTCGGGCCACTTTGATACGTCACTTGTGAATATCCTTGTCCTCACGACATCATCGAGGGACCCTCCGAGTCCACGGAGAGCAGCCTCAATCTTCTTTATTGCATAGACCATCTGAGCGTATGCATCGCCTTTCCCGATTATCTTGCCATTCCTATCCGACGCGGCGGTCCCGGACACCGAGATCATGTCACCGTATCTTACCGCACGACAGTAACCCATAACGTCCTCCCAAGGTGTTTCTGCGGAGACACGTTTCCTCTTCTCTCTCATGAATACACCTCCGCAGGACGGAGGATATGATGGTTTCGAGGCTCTGGGATTCGATCAACAAACTTACTAGGGCCCCGGTACATAGTCTGTCAAGCATCTACAGGGCCATCTTAGGTTAGGGCCATCATAGAGAGAATCTGGTCATCCTCATTAGATGTGGAGAGGGTTGCCTTTGCATGCGGCCTGGATTGGCGGGGCATCTCGACTGCCAGATTCTTTAGTCTGCGGTGGAGAGGGTGGTGTAGCTTTGGCCCTGCTAGAGGTGCGCGGAGTGACCATGGACTTCGGCGGCCTTGTAGCCTTGAAAGAAGTTTCGTTCGCGATCGAGCAGGGCGAAATCGTGGGGCTGATTGGAGCCAACGGGGCTGGAAAGAGTACCTTGTTTAACATCATCACGGGTTTGCAGAAGCCTACCTCGGGAACGGTCTTCCTTAATGGGCTGGAGATAGTCGGTCTGACCCCCCACGAAATCGTCAGACTAGGCGTCTCCCGAACGTTTCAGTTGGTCCGTCCCTTCCTGAACTATACTGTCGAAGAGAATGTCAGGGTCGGGGCGCTCTTCGGTCATGCGAGGCACTCCGGCGTCAGCGGGAGAATCGACCATGTCCTCAAGATCACTGAGCTTGATGCAAAGCGGAATCTACTCGTAAGGACGCTCCCGATAGAACAAAGAAAGATGGTGGAGGTGGCGAGGGCGCTCGCCTCTGGTCCCAGGCTTCTGCTGCTCGACGAGCCAATGGCCGGCCTAAATTCGGTTGAGATAGAGAGGTTCATCGAGCTGATTAGGAGGGTAAGCAAGGAAGGCGCAACGGTGCTTGTAGTCGAGCATGTGATGAAGGCTATCATGAGCGTGTCGAGAAGGGTGATTGTCCTGCATGCGGGGTTGAAGCTAGCGGAAGGGACGCCCGAAACGATCATGGCAAACAAGGACGTTGTAGCCGTCTATCTGGGTGCGGACTATGCCAAGTCTTGAAATGAGAAACGTCAACGTCTTCTACGGGGAGATTCAGGCGCTCTGGGACATCTCTCTCACCGTGGAATCCGGCTCGATTGCGACGCTCATGGGGTCAAACGGTGCCGGAAAGAGCACCCTGCTCAAGACCATAATGGGACTTGTATTACCCAGGTCGGGGGAGATTCTCTATGACGGGAAGAGGATCGACGGCCTGCCTACCGACAGGGTCGTGGATGCGGGCGTCGCATATGCGCCAGAGGGACGACACCTCTTCCCGGATTTCAGCGTCGAGGAGAACCTGCGAATGGGCTCGTTTCCTTCCCATGCGCGAAAGTTTCACGATGAGGAGGTGGAGAGGGTGTACAAGACCTTCCCCATACTGAGGGAGAGGTCCAGACAGAAGGCTAGAACCTTATCGGGCGGCGAAGCCCAGATGGTTGCGATTGGTAGGGCGCTCATGTCAAGGCCTAAGCTCCTGATGCTCGATGAACCTTCAGCTGGTCTCGCTCCACTGATTGTCTCAAGAATCTTTGAAGGCATCTCCTCAATAAGGCAGGCCGGCATCACGGTGATCGTCGTCGAACAGGACGTCGGAAGAGCCCTCTCGATGAGCTCGATGGCCTACATACTCGAAAACGGACGCATAACGCGGTCAGGTGGTGGTGGTGACATGTTGAAGAATGAATACGTCAGGACTGCGTACCTTGGGGTTTAGATAGTCATTTCGTCATCTCAACGTAGAGTCTCCGGAAGAGCCTCTGCACACGTAGGGAACCCACTATTCCCCTCGGAGCGAACAATCCGACAATTATCAGGATGAGCCCTATGGTCGCGTTTGGAAAGTAGACCGTCCCGGGGAGAAAGGTCGCAAGAAAACTGATGGCGTAGTACTGCAGGTAGATGTAGATCGCCCCTCCTAGAATTGGCCCCAAGATCGTACCAGTCCCCCCCATCAACGCGAGAGTTATCGGTATGAAGGCCAGATCGAATCCGAAGGCAGCCGAAGGACTGATCGCGCCCCGCCCCCAGAAGTAAACCGCACCATCCAGTCCTGCGATCGCACCGCTTAAGATGAGGGCGAGCCTCTTCGTACGCGGTACGTTTATCCCGACGCTGTCGGCAACCTCTTCATCTTCCCTTATCGACCGCAGTGCCAAACCAAACTTGGAATCCGCTATGCCCAAAGAGAGGAGTATGGAGAGGACTACCAGAGCGAGCGCGGCATAGTAGGGCAAGACCACGTCGTCCTGCACGAACGAGATGCCGTTGAACCCGTTTGTTATCGGTTGTGCGTTCATGGATGCCACGATCAGGTTTGAGAGCTCAACGAAAGCTAGACCCGCGACGGCAAAGTAGAATCCTTTCAATCGGAAGAGCGGGAAGCTGAAGAGAAGAGCAAAGCCTGCAACCACCACCGGTGCTGCAACCACACCCACAACGAGGGGCAGCGCGAGTTTCTTGAAGATGATGGCAGCTACGTAGGCACCAATGCCGAAGAAGACGATGTGCCCCAGGTTCATGTATCCGGCGAATCCGGCGAGGAAATCGTAGCTCAGTGCAAGAACCGAGTAGATGATGAAAAGAAAGATTACGCTTCCGATTATGTAGGTGTTCAGGAAACTTGGAAGGAGCGCCGCGATGATAGCGAGTGGTATGAGAAGGTACAGCGCTCGCTTGAAGCGAGCCGCCCACATCGGTAGCAGCCCTCTCCTTCTCTTCGACCCTAATTCTGTTTCATCCAACTATCTGATCCTTCTTCCCGTCAATCCCGTTGGACTGATTAGTAAGATCGAGATCAGGATGATCAAGGAGACGGCGCTAACCCAGTAAGCCCCGAATATGGAGGCAACGAGAAGTTCAATCACGCCCAGGAGTAGGCCGCCCGCGACCGGGCCGAGCGGGCTCTTCACACCTCCCAGGACCATGATTGTAAGAAGTTTGATCGTGTAGCCTAACCCAAGCGCTGGGTCGGGGGTCTGGTCGATGACTAGGATGAACCCGGCGAATCCGGCGAAGAGTGTGCCTATCGTGAATGTGATGACGGAGATCCTTCTCAGGTTGACGCCAACCACGGCCGCGGCGTCCCTGTCCTGGGAGATAGAACGCATCGCCATCCCAAGGTATGTTCTCTTGAAGAAGAGGTAGAGCCCCACGCTCGCGGCCACAATCACGATCATGGAGAAGAGTTTCGAGGAAGCGAAGTAGTATCCCCCCACCACCACGGAGTTGATGAAGGGTAGCGTCAATGAGATCGTGGTGCTCCTGGAAAAATTGGCCGGGTCCTTCACGAGGATGTAGGCGCCAACATCCTGCAAGAGAAGGGCGAGACCGACCGTGACGAGGATACCACTGATCAGGATGTCTGAGAAGTTGTTGAGAATCGGTCTGACAAGACCATATTCGATAGTCGCTCCAAGAGCAGTGAAGGCTAGAAGCACGAGGAGCAGAGTCGCCAACAAGGCGAGGGGTCCCAGTGCCGATCCACCCAAGAGGCTGTAGAAGACGAAGGTGAGCACCGCGCCCATCATGATGAGGTTCCCGTGAGCGAGATTGAGGAGGTTCGTCACCGAGAAGGTAAGAGAGATTCCAAGAGCCGCTAACGCGTAGATCCCCCCGAGCAGGAGACCATCTATGATGGTCCCTCCCAGTAGGGCGATATCCGTCAATTCGAACGTTATGGGAACACGTACGTGGCGTTTGCCAGGCTCGACGGAAACAGGGTCTGAATGCGTCCGTTCTGCCACTGCACGGGAACCAGTCCTATCGTGCCATACCCTTGTGACTGGACGACAAGCTGTCCACCAACGGTCGGCATGTTGAGCTGGTGGAGTGCGGTGTTTAGGTTCGCTCTAGTCGCGCTGCTAGCTTGGGAGACGGCTTTCGCTATCATTTGAAAGATTATCATTCTCAGCTCTATGTTCTGGAAGTTGTACCATGTGACTCCCGCTTTGGTGAGCAACTGGTTGAAGAGGGCTTCATCAGCAAAACTGCTTCCCTGCTGCGAGCTGAACGAGGGAGTCCAGAACGCCTCTGTCGTCGTATGCGACGCGAGCAGTGGGCCCGTGATAGAGGCGAAGGCAGCCCCCCACTCTATCGTGTGCCACTGCTTGGGTTGGAAGCCGGACTGGCTCGCCGCCTTCATCCAGAGCGCGGCAACGGGACCAAACGTCGCGAGGTATACGATATCCGGGTTGGCGGACTTGAGGGCAGGAATTATTGCCTGGAATCCCGCGACTGGGTCGGTAAAGTCAGGCTGAAGTAGCTTCTGGTACACCACGCTCAAGCCTGCCTGGGGTGCGAGGTGCAGGGAGCTATTGAAATCGTCGTTTGCCCATGTTATGTCCCAGCCGACAAGCGCGATCGTCTTGGGGCTTGTGTTCGGGTTCCCGGTTATCAGCTGCTTCAGCATCGAGAAGTAGCCCCCGCTCCACCCGGTTGTAAAGTCGACCTGCCAGTAGGGCACCATTGAGGTCACGGCCCAGTCATGCGGGTTGCTGGGCACCCACATGCCTGCGGTCGACGCCTCAGCCATAATTATCGGAACCTTGTCCGCTTGAGCTATCGGAATCAGGTCTTTCCCGATATCCGCACTGTATGGACTGATGAGAAAGTCCACGTTATCCTGCTCGGCAAGCTTGTGATACTGGCTAACCGCAAGGTCGTGTTGGCTCTGATCATCGTACCAGATTATCGTGACGTTATGGTGAACGCCGCTACCGTCGGCAAGCCCGCCGTGGGAATTCACGTAACTCTGCCATGCGTCGTTGAAGTGAGTGTAGTTGCCATCGAGAGAAGCAAAGATCCCCGACTGCGATAGAGTCATCCCTATCTTCAGGGTGGACCCTTTCGTCGCAGGAGGGGTGGCCGTGAGGTAGAAGTACCCAACACCCCCGGCAACGACCAAGATAGCGATTACAACAATTACGACGCCGATCCTCGAGATACCCGGTATGCGTTTGTGAGAGAGTCGCTCTCGTGTGTGATCTTGAACAGACTAGGCGGATTTTCTTTTGGATTGCGAAATCGCAACCCTCATCGTCGGAGTGAACAACGAATTAATAGACGAAAACCTCGAGCGACATCCTGAAGGTTAGAGCCCGCCATTGTCCACCACGGAAGCGTCGATCACGATTCCCAAGATTCACAGCGAGCTCGCTGAGAAGACGATGGTCGGGAAGAGTGTCAAGCCAGGAAAAGACGTCCCGTTGCTGAAAGGCGCGGGGATCTTCACAGACGACATCAAGCTGCCCGACATGCTCTACGCCGCCTTTGTCAGGAGCCCCTATTCTCACGCGAGAATAAAGAAGATAGATGCGAGCAGGGCTCTCCAACTGGAGGGTGTCGTTTGGGTCATGACGGGGAGGGAGGCGGCGAGACAACTCGTTTCATGGATGAACAAGCCCGGGCTAAGAACTCCTGAGAGATTCTCGCTTGCCAAGGAGAAGGTTCGGTATGTCGGGGAGCCTGTCGCTGCCGTGGCCGCCAGTTCCCGGGCGATTGCTGAGGATGCCGTTGAGCTCGTAGAATTGGAGTATGAGCCGCTCCCGACCGTTGTAGATGCGGAGAGAGCTCTTGAGCCGGAGGCGCCGTTACTGTACGAGGATTGGGGTGACAACGTGCTCTACCGTGAAGAGTTCCGCAGCGGGGGGACGGAGATGGCCTTCAAGGAAGCAGACCTCGTCCTCAGCGAGAGACTCGTGAGTCACCGATACTCCCCCACCCCGATAGAAACCAGAGCCATGCTTGCCGACTACGACAAGGAGAAGGACACCCTGCATGTCTGGGCTTCGACGCAATTTCCTCACGTCCTCAGGACATTCCTGGCTCAGGTTCTGGATTACCCTGAGAATAGGATACGTGTGGTCGCTCCAAACGTCGGCGGGGGATTTGGAATCAAGTCGGCCGTCTTCCAGGATGAGGTATCGGTTGTAATCCTCTCGATGAAGCTCGGAAGGCCAGTGAAATGGTACGAGAACAGGAACGAGCACATGCTGACCGCGGGGCACGAAAGGCAACAGGTGCACTACATCGATTGTGCCGTGAAGAAGGATGGGACTCTGCTTGCGGTCAGAGACAAGATCGTCGCCGATTTCGGAGTCTCGGGCACGTTCTGGACTGAGGTTCAACCCGCGATGCTTACGGCGGCCTCGCTGCCCGGGCCGTACAAGCTGCGCAACTATGATTTCGACCTGCTGTGTGTAGTTACGAACAAGGCCCCGTGTGGCCCCCACAGAGGTTTCGGGAGACCCGTCGCCGCGTATGTCATCGAGCGAATGATGGACATCATCGCGAGGAAGCTGGAGATTGGGCCGGAGGAGATCAGGCTGAAGAATATGATAGACGTCAAGGATATGCCCTGGACAACGCCGATAGGGGTGCTGTACGACACGGGGAACTACAAGGATGTGCTGAACCGGACGCTGACCATCTCAAACTACCACGAGCTAAGGAAGGAGCAGGCGAGATTGAGAAAAGAGGGAAAGACACTGGGACTGGGGTTGGCTTCTTACGTGGAGTACACAGCGCCAGGTTCTGGACGTCTTCAAGGGCCGTTGGGTTGGGCCGTCGGTGGTTGGGAATCCTGCCGACTTACCGCGGACCCCTCGGGGAAGGTCACGGCGCAACTCGGGATGTCAGGACAGGGTCAGGCGCACGAGACGATCTTCGCGCAGATAATATCAGATGCCCTGGGAGTGAACTTCGAGGATGTCAGGGTGATGGAGGGAGACACGCAGCAGGCACCGTACGGATGGGGGGCATGGGCGAGCAGGGCAACCGTCACTACGGGAGGGGCCTGCATAAACGCCTC
>VBPP01000130.1:0-979 GCA_005877365.1 Nitrososphaerota archaeon | reverse complement strand
CGCCGACGTCGCGATAAGGTTCTCTGGGAGGCTTCCTCAAGGGATGGAACCCGGATTGGAGGTGATATCCTTCTACGAGCCCGAAGCGCCTACGACGTGTAGCTACGCTACCCATCTCGCGGTGGTCGCCGTTGACGCAGAGACGGGCTTCGTCAACTTGTTGAAGTATTTCATAGTCGATGACAGTGGCGTACTGGTCAACCCCATGACCGCGCACGGTCAAGTCCACGGCGCACTGGCTCATGGAATCGGCGGTGCGATGTTCGAGGAGCTATTCTACGACGGAGAAGGGCAGCTGCTCTCCTCAACGTTCGTGGACTATCTGCTCCCCACCGCTTCTGTAATGCCCGAAGTCATCGTAGACTCGGTCGAGACCCCCTCCCTCACGCTTGGAGTCTTCAAGGGGCTTGGCGAGGGAGGCGCGATTCCAACCGCGGGAGCTCTAGCGAACGCCATCGATGATGCCCTTTCGGAATATGGGGTAAAGCTTCTGGAATTGCCGATTACTCCCGAGAGGGTATATACTCTAATCAAGAAGCGCGAGAGATAGAGAAAAGCGCCCTCGTTGGAGTGCTGGGAGAAGCCAGTTTAGGAGCGGGAGGTGGGTACCTTCTTCCTCACCTCATCTCTGGTCTTCGAGGAGATGTCACGCGCGATAAGCGCGTAGACCTTCGCGCAGCTTACGAGGTTGGGGATATACATCGTTCCTCTAGTTTCCTTTCCTGAACCGCCGGATGGACCGTAGTTCACGGCCACTATCCCGTGCCTCGTCAGAATGTTTGCGTCCGACGACCAAGAGAAATAGACGCTTTCCACCTTCTCTCCGAAGACTTGCCGGTGAGCGTCGGCGACAGACCTGCACACGTACTCGTCCGGAGAAACTTCGGACCACTGGTCGGTGAGGTAGAGGTCGAGCTCCGGAGAGATCTTGTGTTCTCTGCTCACGGCTTCGAGTGCTTTCGCTACCTCTTCCTTTATT
>VBPP01000319.1 GCA_005877365.1 Nitrososphaerota archaeon | reverse complement strand
CGGCCAATGGTTGCCAGATCTCTGACGGGATGACTAGGGGCACGCCTCCCTTACTTGCCATGGCGCCTTTGCTCGCCCATTCGTATTTCTAGCTTTCCTACGGATATCTGCTTAAGTAAATGCTTGCAACAGGAGCTGAGCTGAAAGCAAATTATGCTTGTTGATTTCAAGATCAAGAAGTTTTCGGGGTGTCGAGTTGCTTCGATAACCTATGTCGGGCCATACAGGGAGGGCGGCGACATGATGCGGGAGGAGTTCAATCAGATCGTGAAGTGGGCGAGGAAGAAGGGCGTCCGAACTGGCCGGTGGTTCTTCTTCGCCATGCTGGATGAGTCTGAAGTTCCCGACAAGAAACGAAGATGGGAGGCGGCAATAGAGGTCAAAGGGGCCAAAGCCGAAGCCCAGGGCGGCATCCGGTTCAGAAAGCTCCCCGACCAGCTCGTCGCCAGCGTCACCTTCGACCCTGAAAAGGTCTCTCCCCGCGTCATCTATTACGGCCTGGAGGGGTGGCTCGAGCAGCTAAGGAAGGACCGGGAATACAAGTCCGCGGGTACGACACGTGAGGTCTACACGCGCGACCCCTGGAGGAGCGCCCGTGCCTGGGCGAACGTGGAAGTCCAGGTTCCCGTAAAGAAGCTCCGTTAATCAAATCACGATGACCTCGTTCTTCGACGACGCCTACAGGGGGACCCCTCCCTGGGACGTCGGCCGTCCGCAACGGGAGTTTGTCAGGCTGGCCGAGAGTGGAGAAGTTCGTGGGAGGGTCCTAGACGTAGGGTGCGGAACTGGGGAGAACGCCATCTTCTTCGCAAAGCGCGGCCTGGAGGTTTGGGGGGTGGACGCAGCCCCTCGCGCCATCGAGAAGGCAGAGAGGAAGGCGACCCTGAGAAGAGTGAAGGTGACCTTTCTGGTAGCCGATGCTCTCCGCCTTGAGCGGCTCCGGCGAACGTTCGACACGGTCACGGACTGCGGACTCTTTCACACCTTCTCGGACGAGGAGCGTGAGAAATTCGTCGGCAGCCTGAACTCTGCGCTCGAGACCGGGGGTACCTACCTCATGCTCTGTTTCAGCGAGAAGGAGCCGACAGATTGGGGAGGTCCTCGCAGGGTTACCAAGGAGGAGATCAGAAGCAGTTTTCAGAAGAAGTGGAAGGTAAACTACATCAAGGAGGCGAGATTCGAGAGCAGCTACCATTCCGACGGGGGGATGGCCTGGCTCTCGTCGGTTACGAAAGCTTGAATCGTCGGAGATGAACATGACGGAGATACAACTTGAGGATATCAGTGTGATGTGCGTCGTCGCAAAAGGCGGTCCATCCGGAGCTAGGGCTGCCTTCGATGAGCTGGAATCGAAACTCCCGAGCCTCAGAGGCAGGAAGTTCTACGGCACTTACCACGAGGGTGAATATCGTGCCTGCGTAGCCATGAATGAGGGCGACGCTCCACACGAGATGAAGTTGAGCACGTGGGTAATCCCGCGAGGAAGGTACCTTCGCAAAAAGGTCGATGACTGGGAGCAGAAGGTGGAAACACTCGCTTCAGTCTTCGAATCGATGGCAAGAACTCATCAGGTCGACCGCACGCGCCCAAGCGTGGAGGTCTACCGAAGTCAGAGAGAGTTGCTGCTCCTGCTGCCGATAGAGTAGCGCGCGTCGAGGGCGCTCGCCTCTAATTCGAAGCTGCCTTCCCTGTCTGCGACCCGTGAGCGTTGCCGTTGACGACGAAGACAACTCCCAAGACGAGAAAGGCCACCCCGACGGCCACATTGCCATAGAAGAGGAAGAGGAAGAACGCCAGGGTCAGAAACGCGAACCCGAAAGCAGAGCTGGCCTTTCGAGCTCCCTTCAAACCGCTCCAACTCAGCCGCAGTCAAGCCCTTAAATAAAGCAGGCCATCCACTCGCCTCGTGTCTCTCGACTTCAGCACGGGCGCGATTGCCAAGCGTGACCTCCTAACCGTGGATGAGAAGATAACCGTGCTGGACGCGGCCAGGCTGATGGTGGAGCACGACGTTGGAAGCCTCGTAGTGGAGAGGAACAAAGAAAGAATCGGAATCCTGACCGAGAGAGACATCCTGAGAAAGGTTGTCGCGAAATCGCTACACGCGAGTTTCGTGACGGTCAAGGAGGTGATGAGTTCCCCGCCAGTGACCATTCCGCACGACAAGCCCCTGAGGGAGGCGGTCGACCTGATGAACAGAAAGCGTGTGAGAAGGATGCTAGTCACGGAGGAGGGGAAGATCGTCGGGATATTCGAGTGCACCTGTGGTGCAAGGTACCATACGAGGTGCTCTGAGACCGTTGTGAACTGCTCGAACTGCTCGCGGACCCTCGTGACTCACGTGATATACCCGGAACCCAGCGAGACGAGTGGCGGCTAGCTCCAATCTCAAGTATAATAGGCGCAACCGGATACCTCAAACCCATGATGGAATCGAAGCGGGAGGTCGGGAAGGTCGCCCACTTCTTCCCGAAGATATCCGTAGCCATAATTGAGCTGAAGGCCCCGATAGCGGTGGGTGACAAGATAACGATAGCAGGCGCCACGACGCGCCTGGAACAGGTCGTCCAGTCGATGGAGGTCGAGCACAAGGCAGTAAAGAGCGCCCGAGGCGGGCAGTCGATCGGCCTGAAGGTCGTCGGCAAAGTCAGAGAGTCCGATGTAGTCTACAAGTGACCCACGCCCCGCCTGCTGCAATTGCCGCCATATCGGGCAAGGTCAACAGAATCTACCCAAATTGTCAGAGGGTCGAGTCATGCCAGATTAACAGACCGGCTCCCGAAGAGGGTGGCAACTCTCTCGCCGTTGGTGAGGCGGAGATGGGGGAGGCCGCCCGAGCCGGCTCCCGACAAGCGCAGTCGGGAATGTTCATGGCGGTCGAACTCTTCGAGGCCGAGCCTCGTGCTCAGGAGAGCGTGGTGTGGCTTGACAGCTTCACAGGGAAAGGGCTGAGGGCCGTTCGCCGCCAGGAAGGTGGCGCAGAGCGTCTTGCTTAGCGCTCCCGTTTCGTCGACGGAGGACCCAGGGCTCGATTCAAGTGAGGACGTAGAGCCGCGTCACGTTTGAATGAACAGACGAGACGGCGAGGGGGGTTCTCGCGGAAATACTCCCAAGCAGACAGAAGCTCCATACGAAACTATTTGCAGACCACGAAGACCAGCGGCGCTGCCCAGACCGAGGCAAATCAGAAAAGGAACTCGGCGACGTTATGAAAGAGAGATCGAAAAACAGAGGGAGGTGGCCTACTGTCCGGCCACCACGACTTGGCTAGCTAATGCTTCGTCTCCTAGCACAGACACCAGGTACTGCTCCCCCGGCACGATCGACTGCCCCGCCTGGAGCGGCTGAACGATGTGGAGGATGAACCCGAGTGCTATGGTCCCCTTGTAGCTGAGTGTCGCTGATGCCCCGGCAGTGAGGTTGTACCCCCCGCTAGCGAGTGCCGTCACGACGTCCTCAGCTCCCACTCCCTGTTGATGAGCCGCGAGGATGTACTTCTGGATGG
>VBPP01000290.1 GCA_005877365.1 Nitrososphaerota archaeon | reverse complement strand
CGTGAGCATCGAGGCTCCCGCCTTTACCGAGGCGAAGGAGAGGAAGCTCGCTGTTGTGAGTAGCGCCATCGTCACGACGAGCATAGATAGGGAGCCGGCGATCTCGCCTATTCCCCGCCTACTGAATTTCAAGGGAATCAATCCCTCCACTGAAGAGGATCCGAAGCTGATGTCGTGTGCCGGCGAACGGCAAGTATAACGCGAATGAGCGCGACTCCAGTCGTCCAATGAAGGGGATGGAGTTGACGCCGCTACCGGGAAAGGTAAGAGCTTGTCCGCCGGGAAGGGCTATTTCGCAGCTGAGAGCACCGCTCAGTATGATTTCGTGCCACCCCACATCCACCCGGAGAGAGCTTGCCGCATACCCATCGACCCAAGACTCCCCGTCTGTGTGGATAACCAACTCTCCCGATGCCACTGCGTAGACTGAGAAGAGGGTCGTGGCGCCCTCAGCGCAGAGGTACTCGACCGATGTGTAAGAAGAACCCACCAGCGCCAGGATACCAGCAGAGGAGGACGCTTCGTCAATGTCCACCTCCACAACCGCATCAGGGGCAGACGAGTTAATCGCAACAAGAAACAGCGTAGGGGAGGCGAAGACACGACGGATGTTGTTGAGGAAGACGAGGTGTCCCGAGCTGGTGGGGCGGGGGGCCTGCGAGTAGACGAGGTACGAGAGGGAAACAACCATCGCGATTATCACCAGACTCGAGTACACCTCGACGACCGCGCGGCGTCGTCTGCGCTCACGCTTCGACGTTGAAGGCACGCGCAAGTTGATCAGCTACAATCGTGATCGTAAATGAGGCGAGGCTTGGCAGCCTAGTCGTCACTATCTTGAACCTGGCGGTTAGAAGGCTGCCTGGCTTCATCGACGCATCTCCAGAGATAAGAGAGACATTGGTCCCGATGACATAGTTCTGAGTAGCAGCCCCGTAGGCGAGACTGAAACTGGAGACTCGAAAGTCTACGTTGCCGTCGTTCTTGACGAGTAGTGTGACTGTCCGCCTGTCGTCCGCTACGTTCACATCGATCAGCGAGACAGATGGATTGCGAATCTGGGAAACCACCGTGTCCCTGAACTGAGTGTAGAGGACACCCCCGAGGGAGATCGTCATGGCTACGAGGAGGACGGTCGCTATGAAGGGGCTAATTGCCCGCCGTCTTTTCATACTACATTATTCCCGTCATTTATTTAACCGCCTCGGCGAAGTCACCGCACGCCGAAGATCAGGAGGGAGACAAGAGTTGCGGCGATCAGCGGGGGCATCACAACGAGATTCCTGAGCGAGAGCGTGTAAGCCTTGGTCACTATCAGGCCGCTCAGCAGGGAGGTCAGTGAAATGGAGAGGGCGACGCCCGGACCCTGCGATTGAGCGGCGAGGTTCGGGAGAAAAGAACCCAGGGAGCCGATTCCTGAAAGAAGCCAGACGGCGGCGCCGGAGATCAGAGGAACGAAGACGCCTAAGACCGCGAAGGGGAGAATTGAAACCGAGAGCGAATGGCGAGCATCGGATATCCGCCGGAAGGAGGCGGAGAGCCTGTCAAGCAGTTCATAACCGCCGCCAGTTAGAAACGCGACTGCTGAATGTTCGAAGCGAGTCGCGGGTGGAGGGGAACCTCGCAGAATACGCCATGACCCTCGAGAGTGCGATGGGGAGGCTGGCCCCCGCCCTGCTCTCCTCCGCGAGGTCATGGAGAAGGAGGCCTATCTCGCCCTCCCCCGCGTGCAGTTCGCGGAAGTGGCGGCGGCTCCAAACGACGATTAGAACTGATACGGAGAGCGGCGGAATGAGAGACTCGATCGCTGTCAGGTACCCGATGTACATCAGGAGGCTGCAGCTCGACCACACCGCGACTAAGAGAGCGGTGCTCGCGAACGAATACTCCCTGTCGTGAATCGCCGGCTGAACCTTGTCGATTAGGATGACGATTCCGACCGTCACCCCGACCAGAAGAATGTGTGAAAGCAGCAACAGGTTTACAGAGTGCGCGTTTAGGAAAGTTGTCGCGACCATCTGTATGCCCACTGGGAAAATCGAGAGAAGGGTGAATGCGACCTCGGTCATA
>VBPP01000336.1 GCA_005877365.1 Nitrososphaerota archaeon | reverse complement strand
ATGTTTTGTGCGGGTCGGTGCAGACATTGTGTTCGCCTCTGACACTCCGCAACGCGGAACGCTCAGCGCGATGAAGAGCTGCCAAATCGAGGATTGTGTTCTGCCGAGCATGTGGGCAATCTGAAGGACGGAGACGTTATGTTCGTTGTGAAGACGGTTGAAGGACTGCCGAAGTTCTTCTCTTTCGGATTCGGAAACCCGAGTGAAATAGAACCGTCCTCCATCAGTTCTTGCCGCGATAATCTTTGCCGCGACCGCGATTAGGTTGTCGCGGTTCTTATCGTTAGTTATCGAGGGCCGAGGGCTGTCCTCTCTTGGACTTGCACTGCAATTCCTTGTCGTGTTGAATAAAGTGGCAATCGCATTTAAGGGCCAACGTGGTCGCGCTTGGCCTCAGCAGCGAACAGGGAAGTGGTCTTCTGGAATTTCGCTATATCCTTCGCATCGTGCTCCGTCGATATCGCTCCCAGATGGCCCGGGAGAACGAAGATTCCATCCCCCGCCATCAGGGCGAGGTGGTATGCCTTCTGCAGGGCGACGTTCGATCTCTCGCTCTCTTCCGCGTTTCTGGGGCTCTCCTTTGCGAAGTGCGTCGCGAAGAGAGAGGACGCCCCTGTCGTGTGCGCCTCTATCCCTTCCTCCTTGAACGCCTCGTCAACGCCCTTCCTGAGTTCGTCTCCCAGCTTCTTCAATTGACTGTAGACCCTCCCGCGATTGCGTCTCAAGTATTTGAGTGTCGCAAGTCCCGCTGCCATCGTGGGGGGATTCTCCGAGAATGTTCCGCCTCCGATCGATACGAACTTCGCCCTCTCGCGAATCCTCGGGTCTGCGCGGGAGACTATCTCCTCAAGGCCGCAGACGACACCTATCGGAAGTCCTCCACCTACAATCTTCCCCAGAGACGCCAGGTCCGGCTTCACGCCGTAGTACTCCTGCGCCCCTCCCAGGGCCAGTCGGAACCCTGTGATTATCTCGTCGAACGCGAGGAGTACGTCGTGCTTCGCCGTCAGCTCCCGAAGCGTCTTGAGGTACTCCTTTTCCGCGGGGATGCACCCCCCCGCTCCGAGGACGGGCTCGAGGAAGACCAATGCGGTGTCACCCTCGTTTTCTCCCAGGACCCTCTCGGCCGCGCCGACATCGTTGAATGGAATGCTAACCACGCGTGCTTGCTCCTCAGGAAGGATCCCCGCACTCTCGCTCCCGGCGAAGGGGGTGTGGACGGCCGTGTTGAGCTGGGTGTTGTACCCGTGCCACCCTCCGGCTATCTTCACGACTGTTCGCCTCCCCATGTATGCCCGCGCCAGCCTGATGAGGTACATCGTCGCCTCAGCCCCCGAGTTGCAGAACCTCACCATCTCGGCACACGGAACAGAACGCTGGACGTTCTCGGCGAGCTGGACTGAGAGGGAACTACCCATTCCGTAGAGAGTACCACGCCGGACCTGTTCTTCTAGTCTGTCAACGACGATCTTAGGGGAGTGCCCGAGGATTAGAGCGGTGTGACCCATCCAGTAGTCCGTGTACCTGTTGCCGTCCTCGTCCCAGATGAACTTCCCCCTAGCCCTCTTCACAAAGAGAGGATAGGGTTCATAGAACCTCGTGTTGTGGCTGACTCCGCCGGCGAAGACCTTCAGAGCCCGCCCGTAGAGTGCCCTCGACCTGCGAGTCTTGCGTTCATAATCGCGACTAGCGCCCATCGGGATGGGTCCGTAAGTCGGTGTTTTGAAGTATTTCGATTTTAATAGTCGCGCCCTGCTCAGATGAGGAGGTGCAGTACGCAGTCGAACTCGGGGGCGAGCCATTCAACCTGGAGTACACACTCGAGAGTGGGCAGGTCTTCAGATGGGAGAAGAAGGGGGAGTGGTGGTACGGGCCGGTCGATGGTGGGATGCTTAAGGTGAAGCAGGATCGTGACTCACTTTACTGCGAATCAAATAGTGATGGTCTCGACGCCTCGTTTGTAAGGCGGTTCTTCCGGCTGGACGAGGACCTGAAGGGGATCATCGGGACGTTCATGAAGGGGAAGGTCATGACGGGGGCCGTCCAGCGCTTCTACGGTCTCAGGCTCATGAGGCAGGAGCGGTGGCGAATGTATGCGAGGGGTTCGGTGAACCATTCCTCTACGAAGGCTTGCAGTACAGGAGATTCCCTTCGGCGGAAAAGATAGCCGAGGCGCCCCTCCAGAGCTTGGCCGAATGTGGGCTGGGCTACAGGGCTCCCTTCTTGAAGAGAGTCGCAGAGGCGATTCATGAGGGGAGGCTCGAACTCTCTGAGCTGGCTCTCCTGGACTATCCCGACGCCAAGGAGTTGCTCTTGAAGAAGTTGTTGGGGGCGAAGCTCCTCCTCGGTGTCGGTCCCAAGGTCGCCGACTGCTTCCTCCTCTTCTCCTGCGACAAGGACGAGGCGTTCCCGATAGACGTCTGGGTCGCGAGGGCCCTGACGCATTACTACCCCCGCCTCTTTGAGATGAAGACAACGAAGAGGCTGGCCTCGAAGTCCACGAGGAGCCTGAGCGGAAGTCTCTACGCCTCGATCTCGTCCAGGGCGAGGTCGCACTTCGGAGAGTACGCGGGATACGCGCAGCAGTACCTCTTCATGCTCGCGCGGACGAACGGCGTTTCCTGAAGGGCCCTACTCCTTCTTTGCTTTAGTCTTTGTCTTTGTCTTCTTCGCCTGCTTGGTTCGGGCGACCTTCTTCGGTTCCTTCACGACTTTCTCCTTCTTCGGTTCCTTCGCGGGTTTCTCTTTCTTCTCTTCTTCTCGCCGTCGCAGCCCGCCCCGCGCCTTCGGCTTTGCGACCTCAACAGGCTTCGCCTCTTCCCTTGGCCTCTCGGGTTCGGGCTGCTTCTTCGCCTTCACGGCCGTCTCCACTGCAGGTTTCTCAGGTTTGGGCTTGGCGACGACGTGCAACCAGCTCGTCAGCCTGGTAACATTACCATCGAGGGCGGTCCTTCTCCTAATGTCCAGCGGGACCCTCCATTTCTTCGCCCTCTCGAAAGAGAGCGCCGAAGCTGAGAGTTCTCCTAGAGAAAAACCACGGGCGGCTCTTTCAATCATCCCACCAGCGTGCCGCGTGTTGACCATCGCGAGTGGGGGAGGTCCCTTAGGTAGCGATTCAATCTCGACTCGTGTTTTGGCTTTCTCCGCTTTCGGTTCCCGTTTCTGCGTCGGCACCTCCTCTCGGGTCTCTTGTTCCTCCTTGTCTCTCCGGCTCCTCGCGTAGCCCGTTCCTGTCATCATTGTTGTGTTTCTCCACTCTCCTAGACGATGACGAGTTTTACGCTTTTCATCTTATCTTCCTTCTGGAACCCGTTGCTCATGCTGGCTA
>VBPP01000143.1 GCA_005877365.1 Nitrososphaerota archaeon | reverse complement strand
TACTGGTGGGGGAACTCCAACAACAGACTGGTACTCTGGGGGCAGACGGACAAGACAGGTAAGGTCGACCTCGTCGTCCCGAGCGTTCCGGTCGAAGTGAGCGCATGGGCGTGGCTCCCCGTAAATCTGCCCAGTCATCAGACCACGGTTCAGACTACGGTGGGCGGAGAGAAGGTGAATGTCACAGTCTACTGGCAACCAACATACGTGGGTTTAGCCGGTTCCGCATTGATAATGCCACCCAAGACGGGCGCCTCAATCACGCTGCACGCCCAGCAGCCGAACTACTGGGCGACTCCGTACGGAGTGCAGACCATGGGTGCTGTGGGTGCGACGTCAAAGACAATGGGAACGATAGCCAGTGCAGAGGGAGGAATCCCAGCTCAGCAGTACTCCCAGTATCAGTACGGCCCAGCAGCTCAGACCGGAGTGCCTCAACAGTACACGCCACCCGTGCTGACAATCCCGTCATCCCCAAGCGGTAGTACGGACACAGCTCAGTCTACCAGCACCTTACTCTCGGGCGCGACTGTGGCAGCCGTGGCAATAGCTTCGATAAGTGTCGTCATAGCGGTCAGGGCAAGAAAGCCCGTCCCTGGCTGAGGAAGTTCCTCCCAGGGACGACCGGGAGCAAAATCTCCCGGCCTCCACTTCTTTTCATGCTCAGCTGAAATGCCAAGCAGCAAGTAGCTCCCACCCCTCCTCCTACTCGCCCCAACCTTCGGAGGCCGGTCAAACCTGAAACAGCGTGTTGCCTAGCCAGACCAACGGCTCTTCCGGCTGCATCGCCTGCGCCTTCGGCAGGAACTTCAGGAAGGACGCATTGGAGTCGAACTCCGAGTGCTCTGCCATGCTCGGCACTTCCACATGAAGGATGTAGTCGCGCACTCCTTTCCTCCTCCGGTTTCCATCCTGAACGGGCGTCAGCGAGGCAGCGATGATCTTCCCCCGAGCCTTGAATTGGCGCCAAAGGGGAAGGACCTCCTTCCTGAAGAGCGCTTCGAAGTTCCCTACTTCCTCGTCACGGAACCGCAAGATGATCGCATTGGTTTGTGTCATGTTGAGGACCTCCCGGCCTCCCTGATAACAATGCTTTCCTTCGAGCGTGTTTTCAGAACCGCCTCCGATCACGACCGGGGAGTGCATATTGGTGGTCATATTCGAATCCCACCCCGCACTCTCTTCCACAACGCCGAAATAGCACTGGTTCACTTGAGTACTGGAGTGAAATTGGCTCAGATAAAGATCGTCGCTGCGGATGAAACTGTCGAGAAGTTCAAGCGAATAGTCCTGACCAAGCACGGTAAGCTCGAGTTGAGCGCGGAGGGCGAAGAGGCGCTCAAACTCTACATAAAGAAATACGAGAAACTTCTTTGTTCGTTCCTCCCTCCGGACGAGGATCCGTTGAAAGATATCTATGAAGCAGGAAAATCGAGCGGGCGCCACAACGTCTTAAGGGATCTCGAGCGTTTGGAGGTCGGTGAGCTATGAGAGACTCACCCGAACCCAGTCAGACTCTGGGTTCTTCTTTGTCTCGCACCCAGTGACTTCTCGTAGGAACCCGAGCCGGCTTGACTTGAATGCGCCGAAGGGAGATGTGAAATCCCCAGGATTAGACTCCTTGACTCTTGCTCGCCAGACCTCGTCTCCGACTCAGGAACAAAACATACCTTCCCGCTTTCTTCCCCGGGACGGCGCCAAAATAAATCAAGGGCTTATACGTTTTGAACTGCCAGTATCCTGAGAAATCACGAGTCGTTCTCACCGATACTACGTTTCCTACTACGAGGTCATTATCCCCGAGAGGGATGACCCGATCCAGTGTGCACTCGAGCGCCGCCGCTGCTTCGGATACCACCGGCGTTGAGGTCTTGCTTCCTGGGAGCCAGGTTAGGCCGGCGGCCTTTATCTTGTCTCTCGGGTTTCCCTCACGTTGGAATCCAAGGAAGTCGACCGATTTCACGAACCTAGAATCCATCCAGTTCACCGAGAAGCTCTTGCTCTTTCTTATCATGACTGCGACCGGTGCTTCCCTTTTCATGGCGCACACGACACGTGGCGGGTCGGAAGACCCGGAGATTACAGAGTTCAAAGCCTCGGCCTCAACGCGGTGTGTCGTTCTCGAAGCTACTATCACCGCAATCTGTGGATAGAACAGCCTGTAGACCTTGACCGCTTCCTTCTTGGACGTGTATTGCTTCAATCCTCGCGCCCGTCGCCCCACGACAGTCTGCCGGACCCACGAGAGCCTCCGTGCTGGGACGGGTTGCGCCAGTGCGCATCCTGCTCCCAACATGAAACCTCTCGTGCCCATCTCTTCAATAGCCTTCAGAACTTCCTCGGACACGTCCTTCTGGCTACCGTGGATGATTGCGCCGTTCTGGTCGATTCCTCCCGTAATCGTTCTATTGAAGACTCTTCGCCCCTGGGCGAGACTGAGATTGCCAAGCTGCGGCGACCAATTTATGGCATGGGCCGGGTAATCCGCATACTCCTGCAATCGAAGATTCTCGCCGCATACATGAAGCAGATTGAATGCTGCACCGGCCTCCTCTGCGGCATTCAGGACCGTCAAGTCGTGTGGCTTGATGTACTTCCTGAACTCTGCTTCCGTGTGCCTAGCGGCTTGGCCCCCGTGAGCCGCGAAGAAGATGCCAGACGCCCCGGCATCGATGCACGCTCGCACAAAGTTGGCCAGGCTGTCGGCGACGGTGGAGAGTCCCTCACTAACTTTTTCAGGTTCGAGTTTCAGGTGATCCGTCGCCTTCCAATCGCTCATTCCGTCGCCATTCTCAAAGGGATTGAAGACTGTGGTGATGATGGGCACTTCCTTTCCGACTGCCCTTACGATCTCTCGAAGCCCGGTTAGCTGGTCCTGAAAGCATCGGGAGGTCAGAGGGGCGGGTTGCAACTTGGCCCACTCGGAAGGTTTGGTCAAGGTCTGAAAGTTCGGGGGATCGTAGAAGTTGTCGTTCATCACCTTGAGATAATCGGGATCGGCCTCACGGTAGAAATCCAGATGCGCCTGGGCCATCGCGCGCCCTGCTCGTTGGTGCTCTGGGAAGTGATAGAAGAAACTGAGCGGCACCCTGTCAACAGTCTCGCCTCTCAGGGCGGCATCAACCCGTTCGATCTTGTTCAATGCCTACCTATCGATACGAGCCGCTCAGCGATAAAAGGATGATAAGTCGCCGGAGGTCGGCTTATGAGCGTACACCTCTAGTTGGTCAAGGAAGACGGAGGAATCACACCGCACTCGCGAAGTAAGCGAGAACAAACGCGGCAACAGGAACGACGACCCAGCCGGAGACAGTTTCAATCGCAAGTTTCTTGTTGACCACAGTCACACTCTTCGCGTACGCTGCTCCGAACATCCCGCCCAGCACGCACTGCCCTATCGAGATCGGAACGGCAAGCTGGGTTCCAATCCAGATCACGAGTGCGCTGGTGACAAAGACTGTGAGAACGCCCTGCGGGCTCAGGACGAGCATCCTGTCTCCCACCGTCCCAGTGACGCCTCCCCTCCCCAACAAGGCCGTCCCCAGAACCGCCAGGAGCGCCAACCCTACGAGCGCCGCCCAGTCGTCGAGCCCGGCAAACGTTCCTGAAGCGGTTCCGTAGATCAGGCCGATATTGTTTGCTCCTAGTGAATACGAAACCGCGAGAGAGCTCACCACCACGCCCACCCTGTTGATCGAGTCGACCGTCAGGATTCCGAAGCTCGAGACCAGCCTCGCGACGCCGTTGTAGAGCAGAAATGTCACCACCCCGGTCACTAGGGGGGCGACGAACCAGAAGGAGATGACGAGCTCCGTCTGCCCCAGGTTGATCGGGAGGCCGGATTGGTAGGTCGCCCCCAGGAATGCTCCGACCATCGCCGCCGTAAAGGATACCGGCAAGTTGAAGGAGGTGAAACCCAACGTAACCACAATAGACGCGACGAGCGTGATCGCTAGAGTGGTGATGGAAGCCGCGGGTGAGAGAAATCCGTCCAGGCTCCTCAGCATCTTCGGGCCTTCGACAAAGACGCCGGCGAGAAGGCCCACGACAGCCGTAAGGAGCGCGCCCCTGAACGTGAGCGTTCCTGAACCCCTGATGTTACCGATCAGAAAGGCGCTGTTGTTCCAGCCGAAGAGAAATGTCAGCACCGCCGCCGGCGCGAGTAATTGGCTAACCATAGCCTTTCGCTATGAGGACGAGGACGACATCGCTGGCGTCTTCGGCGTTGTCCGCTATGTCGTCGGCAACGAAGATGAAGTCGCGTAGTTGGATTACAGCAACGGGGTTGAGCTTGGAGGCGCCCCTGAACAACTCCCGGAGCAGGACGTCCTTCCTCGAATCCGCAGACTCCTCGAATTCCTCGACGCTGTGCACTCTCGCCAGAACCTCCTTCTTGCTGATCGTGAACGCGGCAATCAGATTTTCGAGGGCCGAGACGGAACCCTTCAAGTCGGCTATGAAGAGACGCATCTCGTCAGACCTCAGCAGCTCGATAGCGGAGCCGTTCGCACCGACCTCCACATTCAGCAGACGAGAGGCGTCCTTCGCGCTGTCGGCGATGTCGTCGATCTTCTCAAGAAGGGCCAGGATATCCTCCCTCACGCCACCGAAGAAGGCACCGTTTGCGACCCTGAGGCTCAGGTCCCTGTGAATCGTGTCGGCCTTCGTTTCGTCACCCATCACGTCATCGAAGAAACGTCTTGCCAGGGCGGCGTCCCCACTTGAAACAGAGTCTACGAGACCACCGAAATCTTCCACTGTCCTCTTCACGGTTGCGAGATGACTCCCGACCCCCTCGACGATTGCGCGTTCTCTCCTGTTTATTGAGAATCCGGAGAGGCTGACCATTCAGACCTTCGCCGAGATGCTTCGCTTAAAAGTATCATCCGCTGTGGTACTTCTTCTCTCCCGCCCTGATCTCTACGTCTAGCGAATTCTCTCTCGGCGGGAGAGGGCAGACGTAGTCGTCGCTATAGGCGCAGTACGGATTGTACGCCGTGCTGAAGTCGAGCACGTAGTTGTCGTCCTGAGTGAGGTCGAGGTCGATGTACCTCGCCGCTCCGTAACTCTCCTTCCCCGATGTCTTGTCCCTGAAGGGTATGAAGAGGTGCTCATCCGCCCTCTCGGCCGACCTGTATGCCTGAAGCCGAGCCTTCTTTCCGTCAATCTCGAACTCGCAGTTTCCGACGGGATAGAACCTCTGCTGGGTCCCCTTACTCGTGACCATCGTGACGATCTCCGGGTTCGGATATCTCTGCAGCTTGAGTTTCATCCTGTGCTTTTCGTCTGGGGGGAAATACTTCAGGCCCGCAAAGCTCTCCCTCTCCCTCTCCGGTATAGGAGAATCATCGCTGAACTTGTAGAACGAATCCTTCTCCTTGCGCCACTTCTCCACCGACTTTGCGAAGCTCATGGCATCGCCCATATCCTATTCACGAGGACTCCCACCCTCTCAACCTCTGCTTCGACGAGGTCCCCCTCCTCGAGGTATTTGCCCGTGCTCAACCCAACCCCTGAACATGTTCCGGTGGAAATCACGTCCCCGCACTCGAGCGTAACCCCCTCCGAGGCTGAAGCGACCAGGTCGGGAATCTTGAAGATCATGTCGTCCGTCGTCCCGTCTTGTCTTGTCTCGCCGTTGACTCTCAGCTTCAGGGCGAGAGGGTAGGGGTTGGGTATCTCGTCCTTCGTGACTATGAACGGCCCCATCGGGCAGGAGGTGTCGGCGGCCTTTCCCTTGTACCAGTTGCGCCCGAGGTCGGTGCCTGTCACCCCTCGCTCCGACCCGTCTCTCAAACTGATGTCATTCACGACAGTGTAGCCGACGATGTGGTCATAGGCACGGGTCGCGGGGATATCCCTTCCCCTCCTTCCAATCACGACGGCCAGCTCGACCTCGTGGTCGGGTTTCTTCGAGAATGAGGGAATCACGACGTCTGCCCCGCTTCCGACAACCGCCGTCGCGGGCTTGAAGAAGAAGTAAGGCTCGACTGGGCTCGCACCCGCCTCCTTGATGTGCGAGCGATAGTTGATGCCCGCGCAGATAATCTTCCCCGGTCGGGGGACTGGAGCCAGCAGCTTCACTCTCCGAAGTTGCCTCAAGAAGGGTTTCGTCTCCCCCTCGCTCAGGAGGGAGCGATCCCTTCTCTTCAGCTCTTTCAACACCCGCCCGCCACCCTGCAAGAGGGCGAGCATGTTCGGCGTGTAATCCGCCAGCTTCCCCAGGCTCGCCCTCGCCTCGGTTAGGTCGAAGACGATTCCATCCCGAAGGAATCCCACGTGCTCTTCCCCCCGGTGAGAGAAGGTGAGGAGCTTCATGTAGGTCCAGGAAGTACGTTCGGCGGTCTGGACTTAAACTCTTATACTTCGAGCACGTCAGAAACCAGTCGTGTCCCCAACTCTGAGAAGGCCCGTCAGGGTAGAGTTCGTCGGAATAATGCCGACTCTCTTCGCACACTGCGAGCACTGTATGGAGGTGATGCACGGAACTGGGCTCATGCCGTACTCTGAGCAGTTGGAGGAGTATCCCGAGGACGTGAAGAAGCAGTACTTCGAGCTCTCGGAGGTCGCGCAGAAGATTAGGGACGAGTTCGGCGGGGCGGTCTTCTTCGACGCGATAGACTCGGCCTCTCCCCAGGGTGTGTGGATGACGCTGAGGCATCGAATCCTGAGGACCCCGTGCGTCCTGATAGAGGGGAAGAAGGTCTTCGACAGGCTCCCGGGCTACGAGGAGCTTAGGCAGAAGATCTTGGAACTCGCCGACACTCCGACAATCAGGCACTAGACGGCTCTGCCTAGTGCTGAGATCAACCCGGTCAAAGCGGGAAGCTTCTCCTTCTTCAGCTTTGAGACGACCCTTATCAGGGACGAAGTCATATCCAGCTCGATCAAGCGTATCTCCCGGAATTCCTTCAGTCTGGAGACGAGGGAGGCCTGCGAGAAGAATCTCGATGTATACTCCCTGTTGGAGGTGTACGCCACGTACCCAAGTTGGTTCAGTTCGTCGAGGCCGAGCTTCTTCATGTTCGCCAGGCTCTCAGAGTAAGCAATCTGCTTCTTGTCGTCGGCATTGATCAGGCGCAGGTTCGCCCTCACCGGCCCCTCGGCTATCCCCCAGCTGGTGACGAGGTCGAAGTCGTGCATGAAGGGAATCAGCGGATAATACATCAGGTTCTCTCGCGCCCCCAGGGATATCGTGAAGTAAAGCTCCCTGAAGCCGTCGGATTTGTCGTTCATCTCGCACTTCACCTTCAACCCCGCGTGCCCGTAAGACGCGAACTGGACCTTCGCCCTCGACCGGTAGTTCTCTTCGAACCAGTGCGCGTATCCTGTGAGTGTTCGATGCTTCCAGTACGAGCCGACGACATAAACCACGATGAGTACGACACCGAGCGCCACGACGACCTCTACGTCCGTGACTACGAATGCCATACGGGCTTGACCAACCTCCGGAAGATAAAGAAAAACGGGTGGTGGGTAGGTCTTCTACCCACCATCAACTTTCAGTTCGTCTTCGGCATCGACCGTCGTCAGCGCGGCTATCTGGGGCATCGCGATCTGTGGTGGTCCTGCGGGAGCTCCCACCCTCAGGTGTCTGTACGCCCTGAAACCGTCGATGGCTAGCACGAGGCCGAGTATCGTCAGGATTGTGGCGATCACTCCTGCGACATCGCTCCCTATCTGGACGTTGGAGGTTATTGTTGTTCCGAACACCTTCGCCCCTGCGGCGGTGAACCCGATGGTGAAGGTGGCGTAAGACGTGTAGGCCAGGGCGACCACCGTTGTTCAGATCATAAAGATAGCGGGAAGCCCCGTGAATATTGTGGGCCTCTTCAGCTTTGTCAGCCAGAGCGTCGTCACGAGAAGGGTCACGCCAGCGAGAAGCTGATTTGAGCCTCCAAAGAGGGCCCAGATGAAGCCCCACATTCCAGAGGGCGTTACTCTCGAACTCGTCAGGAAGTAGGTGAGCACCGACGCGACGATTGATGTGAGATAGATGTTCTTGAACGCCCTGATGCCAACCATCTCCGATATTGCGAGCCTCGCGAACCTCAGGGCGAGCTGGGTAAGGGTGAGTCCCAGGACGAGGACCATCAGCGACATTATTGCTATGCCGAAGCTGCCAGACAGGCCGATGTTACCGAGGTACTTGGCTCCACCCGTGACGTAGAGTCCCAGCGACGAGTAAATCTTTCCTTGCCACAAACTCGTCGGTAGGGCTGCCACCGCCACCACAGCGGTAAGCCCGAGTATGCCCTCGAGGAGCATCGAGCCCCCGCCGACGAAGTGGGCGTCTGATTCGTTGTCCAGCTGCTTGGATGAGAGTGAAGACCCGATTAGACCGTGCCACCCCGAACACGCTCCACAGGCTATCGTGACGAACATCAACGGCCAGAGTGGGAAGGAGAAGAGGAAAGCGCCTTGGCCGGCCCCCAGGACTAGAGGGGCGGCCCAAGTTGTGAACGCGGGTGCTTGGAAGGTCTGGGGAACGACGAACGAACTTCCGAGAATCCCGGCGATCACGAAGTAGGCGACGTAGAATCCGAGGTAGTTTATCGGCATCGCGAAGGCCCACAGCGGAAGGATTGCACCGAGGAAGCTGAAGAGAAGCATCGCTCCGAGTACGACGTCCTGCTGGGTGAGGGGGTCGGGGATGGCCGCGTTGAAGGCCGCGTTGATCGAGGCCCCCGCCACCACCTGGACCAGGTAGATCGACGCCGCCACTAATGCCAGCGAGATCGCGGTCACGACCAGCACGTTGACCTTCGCCTTGAAGACGGCGAAACCGGCGCCTATCCCAACGAGGGACATTATGAAGAAAGAGACCAAAGCGGCCGGACCCCCGAACGCGTAAGCGCCCGTCGTCGCCGACTTGTTGATGAGGATCGGCGCCAGAGCTCCCAGGAACGCCGCGAAGATCAGGATTGTATAGAAGCCGAGGAACCAGACGAGAACCTTCCTGGCCCTGCTCCCGATGAGCTGATACGTCATCGGACCGAGAGAGGCACCCTCATTCCTTACGGAAGAGACCATCGCGTTGTAGTCGTGGAGCCACCCCATCAGCGAGTTGCCGATCAGGATCCAGAGGAAGCCGGGGAGCCAACCCCAGATTATCGCCAGCGCAGGGCCTGTGACGGGTCCCAGAGCCGCGATACTCTTCCAGTGCCACCCCAGCATCACGTACCTGTTGGACGGGAAGAACTCCACGCCGTCCATGAACATGTGGGCAGGGGTCTGCCGAGTCGGGTCTGTCTGAATTACGTTCTTGTCGAACCACTTGACGTAGAATTGGTAGACCACGCCGTAGACGATTATGCCGCTCAGCATCACGATGAGCGACTCGTACATTTTCGGGACTGACTGGAGTCTACACTATTTAAGCCTGAACGATGGGAAAACCCACAAAAATTTCGGTTTCTTACGACCTCGAGAGGTCTTCCCCCATTCTCGCGACCATCTCCAGCCCGTTCACCTCCCGCTCGTAGAGCGGGATGGCCGCCCTCACCATCCCCGGGAACTTCTCCTCCGCCATCCTGAGGTAGCCGGCCTGCTCCTTTATCCTGTTCGCCACGAAGGGGGAGAGGTTCGTCGTGTCGGTCTTCGGTATGACTTCGTTGACAATGACTCCACCGATGGGAATGCTGAACGCTTCAACCCAGGTAATGAATCGCTCTACGACGGCTATCGGGAGGGCGAGGGGTAGTGTGACGAAGAAGAAGGCGGTCTTCTCCGCGTCGGTGAGGAGTCTCCTCCCCTCCTCGGTCTTCCGCCTCGTCGCTATCAGGGTCGCGAGGAGCGGGTCCTTCTTCAACTCCTGCAAGATCTTCTCCCTCCTGAAGGAGAGCTTCGCCCTGAGAGAGAGCGCCTCTTCCCTGCTCTTCACCATCTTATGAAGCCAGAGGTCGTACACCTTCGACATCCCCAGGAGTCGGTAGGTGTGCGCCACCGGCGCGGTATCAAAGACGTACGCGTCGAACTTCTCGTTCAGTATCAGACCGATCATATCGTCAAACATCGCGGACTCTTCGAAGGCGGGGTTCGTCGTCGCGATCTCGACGAAGGGCTCGACGTCAACCGGAATGTCGGCGAACTTCAGGAACTGAACCAGCCTCTCCCTTATCTCTGCCTTGTACCTCTGGATCGTGGCGGTTACGTCGATCTCTGTCGCGTAGAGGTTCCGAGTCCCCTTGATCTGCTGGATTCCCTTCTTCCAGAGGTCCTGCCCGAAGAGACTCGTA
>VBPP01000142.1 GCA_005877365.1 Nitrososphaerota archaeon | reverse complement strand
TCAACGTTGCCGCGACTGTGGTCACCAACGTCGGCCAGGACCACGAAGATGTCCTGGGGGAGGAGCACTGGCAGAGAGCCCTGGAGAAGGCGGGGATTTGCAGGGCTGGGGTCCCTCTGTTCAGCGCGGACCAGGACGAACGGTCAGTGGCGGTCCTATCAAACATCTGCAAGGACGTGGGTGCGCCGTTCCATCACATCTCGGCGAGAGAGGTCGGAGCGCTGGGCAAGGTTCTGTCTCAGTCCGGGGAAGGGAGAAGCCCCGACTCGCTCCTTGGCTCGGAGTACCAACTCTGGAATGCGGCCCTGGCGGCCGAGGTCGTCAAGAGATTGGTCAAGGGGGCGGACATCGAAGAGATAGCCCGGAAGCTCCGGGCAGCGAAATACATGGGGCGTTTCTGGAAGATTGAGGAGGACGTCTTCGCCGACGTGGCCCACAACCCCAGCAAGACGCAGGCACTCTCCGAGGACTTGCAACTCCGTTTCCCGAAGGCGAAGAAAGTCTTCGTGGTCGGAATAACGGGGCCCAGGGATCCCGTCGCTGTCATTGCCCCTCTGGTGAGGCAGGCCAAGGCAATCGTCGTCACCGCTGCAGGCTTCAAAGGGCAGGACCCGGACAAGGTACACGCCCGTCTGCGAGACGCGTTCCCCGATGTTCCGATCCATCTCGCTCCCAATCCAGCTACCACCCTATCTGTAGCCAAGAACCTCAGGGGCGCGGGGGAGACCATAGTGTTCACTGGCTCGACCTACATGATCGACCAGGCGCTGAACCGGGACGCGAACTTGCGCCACCTGAACGCGAGCGTGGGGTGGAGAGACGTCAAACAGAAGCAGATCGCTGGGACTCTCAGCTTCGCCATCCCGGAGAAGTCGCAATGAAACAGAGAAGGCCTAAGTCGAACAGAAAGGAGCGGTTCGGTTTCGGAGACTACCTTTCGCCTTTCACCTGGCGCTACGGCTCCCCCGAAATGAGGGAACTCTTCTCCGAAGAGGAGAAGCGCGCGACCTGGCGGAGGGTTTGGCTGGCGCTGGCAGAGGCGCAGGGAGAGCTTGGCCTGGTGTCAAGAGCCGAGCTGGAGGACATCCGCTCCAAAGCGGGGAGGGAGAGCGTGGACATCCCCAGGGCACACGAACTCGAGAGGAAGATCCGCCACGACCTCATGGCCGAGCTCAGGACTTTCGCCGACCAGGCCAAGGTGGGGGGAGGGAAGCTGCACCTGGGCGCTACATCAATGGACGTCGAAGACAACGCGGATATCATCATATTCGGCAAAGCAATGGACAAGATTACGGCCAGGCTTGTGGGTTGTTTGAGGGCCTTTAGGGAGAAGATCGTCGAGCATCGTGACCTGGTCTGCATGGCATGGACCCATCTCCAGCCTGCCGAACCTACCACACTGGGCTACAGGTTTGCGAACTACGCCCAAGACCTGGTACTGGACCTCAGATTCGTCGAAGCGGTACGCGGTGGGTTCCTCAGAGGGAAGGGGGTGAAGGGGGCCGTGGGCACCTCCGCCAGCTTCAGAGCCCTCCTCGGGGGGAGTGCCCAGACAAGGAAGTTGGAAGCGGCGGTGATGGAACGGCTGGGCATCGAGCCGTTCGAGGTCGCCACACAGACCTATCCAAGGAAGGTCGACTACGTGATTCTGGCCTGCCTCGCCTCCATAGCCCAGAGTTGCCACAAATTCGGGCTCGACCTCAGGGTCATGCAGTCCCCCGCCTTCGGGGAGATGTCGGAGCCTATCGAGAACCTGCAGGTGGGCTCCAGCGCCATGCCGTTCAAGCGAAATCCTGTGCTTGCGGAGAGGATGTGTTCGCTCGCGCGGCTGGTCTCGGCGCTCCCAGCCGTGGCCTTTTCAAACGCCGCGCAGAACGTGCTGGAAAGGACGCTGGACGACTCCGCGGCGAGGAGGGTCGCCCTCCCTGAAGCTTTCCTGGCTCTGGATGAATGCCTCATAATCTACGAGAGGCTCCTGAGAGGGTTCGTCGTCTACCCTGCAATGGCCAGAAGGAACCTTGAGAGATTCGGCGCTTTCGCAGGCACCGAGGCGGTGATGATGAAACTCACAGAGAGGGGAGGGGACAGACAGAAGATTCACGAGATGATCAGAGTCAAGTCTTCCGCGGCTTGGGAGGAGGTGATGAAGGGGAAGCAGAACCCAATTGAGAGAATGCTGGCCGCGGACAGAAGCGTGTCGTCGATGCTAACACCAGAGGAGCTACACACGCTCATGGACCCTAGGGCGCATATCGGGGACGCCGAGGAGAGGTGCGACGAGTTCCTGAAGAAGGAGGTTGACCCACTGCTGGCTAGGCACCGGGGCGGGGACCGCGGCAGACGGACCGAATACTAGCGATTCCGTGTCTAGCCTAGGTCTGTTCCGTTCACGGTGACCCCCCGGCCGGTCCTTACGTTCCCGAGGTCGTAGGTGTCGAATCCATCCCGTCTGAATCCACGTGCGACACTGCCAAGTTCCGACTCTGGGACTACCATGCACAGGCCTATCCCCATGTTGAAGGTCTCATACATCTGAATGTCGGCGAGCCTGCCCTCACGCTGGAGGACTCCGAAAATGGGTGGCGGGAGGGGAAGCTCCAGCTCGAACTTCAGTCTGCGCCCACGGACCAGCCTAGCCAGTTTCGCGAAGGAACCGCCGGTTATATGGCCGATTCCATGGACTTCGGACTTCCTCGTCGCCGAAAGTACTGGTTTCACGTAGATGCAGGTCGGGGTCAGCAGCGCCTCCCCCAGGCTCGTCCCGAGTTCGTCCATCTTCTCGTCGAGACTCCGGCGACGGAGGACCTTCCTCGCGAGAGTGTACCCATTTGAGTGAAGTCCGGAACTCGCAACTCCCAGGACCGCGTCCCCGTTCTCTATCTTCGAACCGTCGATTACAGCGCTCTTCCCGACGAGTCCCACCCCCATGGAGACCAAGTCGAAGCCGTTTCCGCCGGTACCCTTCACCATGCCCCCCAGGATGGCTGTTTCTCCTCCTACGATTGCTGTTGATGCGAGCTTCGCCCCTTCGGCGAGCCCCTTGGTCAGCTGCGAGACGAGAGCCTGATTCTCCCTCTGCAGGGCAATGTAGTCAAGGAGTGCCACCGGCTCCGCGCCCAGGCAGACAAGGTCGTTCACAGTCATCGCAACGCAATCAATCCCGATCGTATCGAACTTTTTCATCAGCTGGGCGATTAGCACCTTGGTGCCGACCCCGTCGGTATGCAGGGCAAGGGCGGAACTCCCCCCGAGGTCTATCAGGCCGGCGTAATGGCCAATCGGGATCAGGGGACCGCCCGTCTTTCCCTTCCGGTTCGTGAAGGTCTTTCCCAGCTCCTCCGCGAGGGAGAGGTGGATTCTGCCGACCTTCCTGACGTCGACCCCGGCGTCGGCGTACTCTGAGGAGGGCAAGGGGAGTCCTTCAGAATTTCTTGCCGGAAAAGGTCTCGTAGACAGCCGCATAGCGCCTGGCTGTCTCCTCCACTAGCCAGCCAGGAAGCGATGGAGCGACAGGGGCAGGCCTTCCGGATTTCCTCGCCGCGTCCAGCTCTGCCTTGTACCCCTGCGAAGCAAGCCAGTCCCTGATGGGCTGCTTGTCGTAGCTCTCCTGTGACCTGCCGGGCGAATAGGACTTCGCGGGCCACAGCCTGAACTCGTCCGGCCCAATCGAATCCCCGAGAAGGATGTCACCGTCGCGGTCCCTGCCGAATTCGAGTTTGAGGTCGGCGAGGATGAACCCCGCCTTCGAGGCCTTCTGGCCCACAGTGGCGTAGACCAGGAACGAGCGACGTTTGACCTCCTGCAGTTCCTCTCTGGTCATCCTTCCCTGGGCGACTATCTCTTCCTCGGTTATCGGTTCGTCCTTGACATCCGACTTCGTGGTCGGATCGAAGTAGGGCTGGGGGAGCCTCGAAGCCAGAACCTTCTTTTCAACCGGGAGGTCGACCTCGCCCCTGGCCACTCTCTCCATCAGGCTCCCGTACAGGTACCCTCTGACGACGCATTCTACCTTGACCATGTCCATCTTTCTGACGACCATCCTGTCGGCCCCCTCCGTCCTGACCATGTGGTTTGGGATGCCGAGAGTCTCAAAGAAGTGGGCGCCGAGTCTACACAGCAGCTCCCCCTTCCTTGGCACGGTCGTGGGGAGGATGACGTCGAAGGCGGACACCCTGTCCGTGAAGTGGAATACAAGCTGGTCATCGTCGTTTTCGTAGATGTCCTTCACCTTACCTGAACGCAGGAAACGGCCCGCAGGTCTCACTTCCATGACTGCCTCATCTTCACGAGAGCTTCAGCCACGTAGCCGTCGTTTAGCGCCAGTATTTCGGCTGCCAGAATCCCAGCGTTCCTGCCGTTGTCAACCCCCACGCAGGCGACCGGGACGCCGGGAGGCATCTGGACTATCGAGAGTAGCGAGTCCAGTCCGCTCAGCTTCACCCCTGCGGGGACGCCGATCACGGGCTTGTGGGTCTGGGAGGCGATCACCCCAGGGAGGTGGGCGGCGAGCCCTGCCACTGCTACGAAGACTTTCGCCTTCGAGTCCGCCAGGTAAGCCTTCAGCTTCTCCGGGTTGCGGTGAGCGGAGATGAACTGGACCTCGTGGGCTACGCCCAGTTCAGTAAGGGCTTTGGAGACCTCGTCAGTGATTGCCTCGTCGCTCTTGCTTCCGGCTATGACCGCTACAAGGGTGCCTTCCGTCATCTGCGGCCCCCCCTGAGGCGGAGTACGCGCTCCTCGGTCACGATGATGTCCAATGGGACGTCTGCCGCAGACTGCGGGACCTCTCCGAACCTCTGGGACTCGAAGGCGAGGCCGATAGTGACCGGCCCCCTATTTGCCTCCAAGGCCCTGTCGAAGTAACCTTTGCCGTACCCGATTCTGTGCCCCCGCTCGTCCCAGGCGACGATTGGGACGAGCGCTATGTCCGCACTGTCCAGACGGAGGGGGGGAGAAGAAACCGCCGGCTCCAGGATTCCGAAGTGACCGGGCGAGAGCTCGGAGAGGGAGTGTATCTCAGCGAAGAAAAGCGTTGACGACTGCGGGTCGGACCGCGGGACCAGGACCTTCTTGCCTTCGGCCAGGGCGCGGCTGATCACGGCTGCTGTCTGGACCTCGTCGCTCTTGGCGACGTAGGTCGCAATCGAGACAGCACTCGCGAACTCGGGAAGTTGGAGGAGCCTGCGGGTGACCAGCCCGCTTCGTGATGCGACCTCATCCTTTGTGAGTGAACGCCTGGACTTCAGGGCCTGCTGCCTGAGCTCGCTCTTGCTCAACTTGGAACCACCGGCGGGAGCAGGATCTTCGAACTCTTCGCAGCCGCGATCAGCGTGTTCTGCATGAGCATCGTCACTGTCATCGGCCCTACTCCGCCGGGGACCGGGGTTATGAAAGATGCCCTCTTCGAAACCCCGTCGAAGTCCACGTCCCCCATCAGCCTCCCTTCGACCCGATTCATTGCTACGTCAACCACGACCGCCCCATCTTTGACCATGTCGGCTGTCAACACGAACTGCGGGCGCCTGCCGACTGCTGTGATGACTATGTCGGCCTGCCTTGTCACCGAGGCTAGGTCTGTGGACTTCGAATGACACATGATCACGGTGGCGTCCTCGCCGAGCAGCAGGTGATACAGCGGCTTCCCGACCAGAGTGCTCCTGTTGACGATCACCGTCAACGACGACGCTGTCCGGATCTGATACCTGTGAAGCAGCTCCATCACCCCCTTCGGGGTGCACGGTACGAGGTCCGAGCTTCCGTAGAAGAGCTTCCCTGCGTTGGCGGAGGTGAGTCCGTCGACGTCTTTCTCTGGGTTAATCTGCTCGATCATCTCCCTTTCGTCAAGGTGACCGGGGAGTGGGAGCTGCAGGAGGATGCCGTTGACTCTGCCGTCGGAGTTGAGCCCTCTGATGAGGGTGGTCAGCTCTTCGGCTGTGGTCTCCTGCGGGAGCCTGTGTCCCACCGACGAGATGCCTATCCTCGCGGCCGCCTTTTGCTTGCTCGACACGTAGGCCCGTGAAGCGGGGTCCTCTCCTACGAGGATCGTGGCCAGGGTAGGCTCCACTCCCAGCGACTTCAGTCTCCGGACTTCCAGTTTGAGCCTGACTTCGACTTCCGCGGCGAGAGCCCTGCCGTCCATTATGGTGGCTATCATCGTGAGACCAAGACCCTCCGCCCCTGAATCCGAAGGCGGCCCTCGGCGAAGAGCGCCACAGCCTGCGGGTAGATCCTGTGTTCCTGCCTCAGAATTCGCGATGCCAGCGAATCTTCGTCGTCGTCTTCCCTGACCTCGACTGCCTTCTGGATTATGATTGGGCCCGCATCGACCTCGGAGGCGACGAAGTGCACGGTGCACCCAGCCACCTTTGCGCCGTAGGCAAGGGCCTGCCACTGGGCGTCCATCCCCGGGAAAGCAGGGAGCAGTGAAGGATGGATATTCATGATCCTGCCTTCGTAGAGGTCGACGAAGCTCCTTGGGAGGATCTTCATGTACCCAGCGAGGAGGACCAGGCCCTCTCCCGGCCTCACTCCGTGCTCCATGAGGGCCTCCGCCACCATCGAGGCGTGTTCTTCCGTCGGTGTGCCCCTATCGTCGATGGCAACGGCTTCGACCCCGTGGCGTTTCGCGATTCGCAGCGCCCTGGCTTCGGGCCTGTTACTTATCACAACGGAGACGGCCGCTTCCTTGATCAGGCCTCTCCTGACTGAAATGAGAATCGATTCGAGGTTGGACCCCCTTCCTGAGACGAGAATCCCGATGCGTAGCGTCATCAGGTCTTCGCCTGCTCCTGCGCCTTGACTGGGAGGGTCGTCGAGAGCTTGGAATAGTCCCCGTTAACGCATGCGAAACAGAGGCTGTCTCTGGGGAGGCCTATGGCTTCGCCGAGTCCTTCGATGTCGTTGTAGAAGAACTCGTCTGCACCGATCGCATTCGCGACCTTGGAGGCCGTTTCGCTGGTCGTGTCATCGTCCCTGGCTACCTCGTGGGCGAGAAGCTCCTCCCTGCTCGGGAAATCGATGCCCATGAAACAGGGATGTCTTATGGGCGGGAAGGTCACAGCCATCTTCACAGATTTCGCGCCTGCCCTCCTGAGCGAGTCGATGATGATTCTCGAGCTTGTTCCGCGCACGACGCTGTCGTCGATGACAATCACGTCCCTTCCCTTGATCGTCTCTTTGATCGGAATGATCCGCCTGACCACCTCCTCCCGGCGGGGCTGCTCAGGTTCGATGAAGCTCCTGATGCTCCCCTTTCTCCCGTACCGATCCTTCATCAACCCCTCGTCCATCGGTATCCCGCTTTCGAGGGCGAAGCCGAGCGCAGAGGGCCTTGCGGAGTCAGGGACGGGGATCACGACATCCCCCGTGGTCTGGGACTTCTTGGCAAGGACCCGGCCGACCTTCTTCCTGGCTTCGTAAACGCTGACGCCGTTGAGCCGCGATGAAGGATGTGCGAAGTAGGTGTACTCGAAGGAACAGTAGGCCGTGGCCATCCTGGGTGCGAACCTGATCGACTCCACCCCGGCGTCCCCGAACCTGACGATCTCCCCAGGCTCCACGTCCCGGATGAAGTCTGCACCGACTGAAGCGAGGGCGCAGCTTTCGGAGGCGGCGACGAAGGTCCCGGAGTCTTCCTGCCACCCCAGGCAGAGCGGCCTGTAGCCTCTGGGATCTCTCGCGACGTATATCATGCCCGAGGAGTCGAGGATTGCGAAGCAGTAAGCCCCTACCAGCTCGACTGAGAGGCTCTTGAATGCCTCGAACATGCCTCTGCCCTCCTGCAAGAAATGCTGCAGTCTAAGCCCGGCAGCCAGGGTGTCCGATTCGCAGGGCCGGCCGAACTCGGGGGCGACTGAAGCGGAGATCTCGTCTGCGTTCACCAGCGTGCCGTTGTGGGCGATGGAGAATTCGGATCCTACCTGAATCGGTTGAGCATTCTCGATAACCGACCTTCCCGTGGTCGAGTATCTGACATGGCCGATGGCCGACTTGCCGGAATAAGACGAAAGCGTGTCGGCCTCAAGATGCCAGCCGGTGACTAGCCCCATCCTCGTGAATACTGGCTTGCCGGGTACCGAGATTCCCCACGACTCCTGGCCTCTGTGCTGCTGGGCCTCCAGGCCCTGAAGGGTCATAGGGACGACGTCGGCGCCAGAGGACGACCGGGCCGCGAACAGGCCGCACTTCTCCTTCTTCTCTGTCAATCGAGTAGCCTCGGGAACGTGCCCTCCCACTTCTTTGTCATCGTGACGACGTCAAGGTCGATGATGATCCGGGATCCTCCGGCCACAACCAGAGAGTCGCCGCCCGTCCTTCCCAGGATTCGGTACGGGAGCCTCGAGGACGAGAGCACCTTTGCAGTCTCCCGCTTCCTGAAGGTGGAGATCAGGAACCGGCCGTGAGACTCTGAGAAGAGTGCGTCGGTGGGTGTCAGGGATGGCCCTATCAGCTCGCCCAGGTCGAAGGTTGCCCCCCGACCTGAGCTCATGGACAGTTCCGCGAGAGCGACGGCAAGACCCCCCTTCGAACAGTCGTGCACGGCGCTGACCAGACCTGCAGAGAGGAGCTTCCTCACTGTGTCGTAGGTGCGCGAATCCGAGAC
>VBPP01000141.1:20786-29175 GCA_005877365.1 Nitrososphaerota archaeon | reverse complement strand
CGATGGAGGAGCCCTGAACCCTCAGACGATAGACATCACTCAGGCATCCCAGCCTCAGCTTTGCAGCCAGCCTGGCCGCTACGATTCTTCCCGTCCGAGTCGCCCCGACGAGAATCGCGGAGGGTCGCTTCTTCGTCGCTGCCCGGGCCAGCGCTTCGGCGATCAGGTCTGGGTCTCCCTCTACTTCCACGCCGCCGTCGACCAGGAGGACCTTCCCAGCTCCCTCGCCAGCCCTCGACCGCTCGGTTACCACGAATAGTTGCTCACCCGAGAGGGACTCCGTGAGCTCCCTCCCCGCGGTAGCCACCTCCCTCGCGACTGAGTTCACCTCTGAGTAGCTCCAGACGGTTCCCGTCAGCGCTTCAGCACCCCCTCCGACCTCAGGGCCTCGACGAGTTTTCTCGAGGTCGCCTCGGGGCCTCCCTCGAAGATCACGCGCTTCCTGCTCATCGCGTGAGCTGTCATCCCCGCCGTCGTCACCAATCTGGGGGGTGCTCTTCGATCAATCAGCAGCTCCGACCCGACCTCCTCGATCGGCTTCTTCGATGCCTGCATGATCTGAAGGAGGGTCGGGTAGCGCGGCTCGTTGATCTCGCTCACGACCGAGACGAGTGCGGGTAGCTCTGCTTCCAGGACTCTCACGCTCTCCTCCAGGGTCTGCTCGCAGCGAATCACCCTGTCCTTGATCTCGACCTTCCTCACGTAGCCCAGGAATGGAAGAGCGAGCCACTCCGACAGCATCGGACCGACCTGCCCCGCGTAAATATCGGAGGAACCCTCCGCGCAGAACACGAGGTCGAACGGCCCGGCCCTCTCGATCGCTCTCGCGAGGAGGTAGGCGGTGGTCAGGCTGTCGTGAGGGTCGGGCTCGGCCACGACGACGACGAGGTAGCCTCTGTCGCCACCCATCGCCAGTGCTTCCTTCACCGTCTTCCTTGCGTCGCTCCTCCCGACCGTGATAATTGTGACGCTGCCGCCCGATGACTCCTTCAGCCTGATCGACTCCTCAACCGCATTCTTGTCGAAGGTGCTCATCTTCGAGGGTGCACCCGAAAGGTCAGGCGTGCCCGAGGCGTTCAGCCTGAGTTCCACTTCGTCGACAGCTTGCTTTACGCAGACGGCTATCTTCAGAGCGACTTCGCCAACTCGCGGCTAGCGATCAACATGCGGAGAACCTCGGAGGTGCCCTCCCCGATCGTGAGAAGCCTGGCGTCCCTCCAGTGGCGGTGCACATCCTCGGAGGTGTAGCCGAGGCCCCCAAAGATCTGAATCGCTTGGTCGCATACCCTCACCGATGTCTCCGTCGCGAAGACCTTCGCCTGAGACGCTTCCGATGAGAATTCGAGCCCCATCTCCTTCAGGCGGGAGGCGTAGAGGCAGAGGAGGCGGGCCGCGCTGATTCCCGTGACCATATCAGCGATCTTCTCCCTGGTAAGCTGAAAATCGGAGATGCGTCCCCCGAATGCCCTTCTCTCCTTGCTGTAAGTGACCGCCTTCTCGTAGGCGACCTGGGCGACACCCACACAGAGGGCTCCCATTACGATCCTGCTGGAGTTCAGCATCGTCTTCACCTGCTCGAATCCTTCCCCCTCCCTCCCCACAAGGTTCTCCGCGGAAGTCCTGCAGTCGGTGAGCCGCACCTCCGACGTCCTGGACCCTCGCATTCCCAGCTTGGGCAGGTCCTCCCCAAATTCGAGACCCGGAGCCGACTTCTCTACGATAAAGCTGGTCGGGCCCTTCTCGGTTGCGCTCAGCACAAAGTAGAGGTCGGCCTCCCCCGCGTTCGTGATGAACATCTTAGTCCCATTCAAGACGTACTCCCTCCCCACCCGCCTCGCCGTGGTCCTGACGGCCTTCGCGTCTGACCCTGAAGCGGGCTCGGTGAGGCTGAAGGATGCGAGCTTCTTACCGGATATTATCCCGGGAAGGTAGGTCTTCTTCTGCGCCTCGCTCCCGAAGAGAAAGATTCCGTCGGCCACCGTATTGTGAATCGCGACGCTGAGCGCGACGCTGGCGTCTGCCGCCCCGGCGAGCTCGATTGCGGTCGTGTATGCAGAGAATGGAAGTTCGAGTCCACCGTATCGGGAAGGGTACGGAATCAGGCATATTCCGTTCTCGAGGAGGCTCTTCCTCGCCGAGGTAATCTTCTCTGCGAGTGAATCGAACCTTGGGGAGAGCGGCGAGATCTTCTCCTCCATGAATGCAGCGAGTCCGGAGAGGACCTCCGAGACCTCCTCCTCACGCGCCGGATGAAGCACCTTCAGTAGCTGCCTGTGTTCGGGCTTGAAGAGGGGCAACTCTGCCCTGCGCCGGTCCGAGCCTGATTTAACAATTCTCAGTGGCAAATCATAAAAGAAAGACGATTCGCCGCTCGGACGTGTACCTCGCGGAGGAGCTGAGCGGGTATGCGGCCTCTCTCAGATTCGCCGACCTGGAGGGGAGCACGCTCTCCGAGGCGAAGCGCAGGACGATCGACGCGATCGGGTGCGCGATTGGTGCCTACAACGAGACGCCCGTCAGGATTGCGCGGACAGTCGCGGACAAGACAGGTTCTCGCCAACCCTCGACGATACTCGGGACGAGAAGGAAGACCTCTCCGGAGGCGGCGACCTTCGTGAACGGGCTAATGATAAGGTACTTCGACTTCAACGACACCTACCTCTCCAAAGAGCCCGCCCACCCCAGCGATAACCTCGGGGCCACCCTCTCGGTTGCGGAGAGCCTGGGCGCCAGCGGAAAGGACCTCCTGCTTTCGACGGTCCTGGCTTACGAACTTCAGTGCAGACTCTGCGACGCCGCTGATATCAGGCACAGAGGCTGGGACCACGTCTGCTACGGGCTCGTCTCCGTCGCCCTCGCTGCTGCGAGACTCATGGAGCTCGGCCCGGCGAAGATGACCGAGGCGGTCAACATAGCGCTCAACGCTCACATCGCGATGAGGCAGGTGAGGGCAGGGGAGCTCTCCATGTGGAAAGGAAGCTCGTTCTCCAACGCGGCTCGGAACGCTGTCTTTGCCGCTTCACTCGCGAAGGAGGGGATGACCGGGCCGTCGCCGATCTTCGAGGGCGAGATGGGTTTCTTCAAGCAGGTTTCGGGGCCGTTCGAGCTGGATACCGAGGAGTTCGGAGGGAGGAGGGGAGGCTTCAAGATCGACGAGACCTACATCAAGTACTTCCCGGCAGAGTACCACTCACAGAGCGCCGTATGGGCGGCCCTCGAATTGAGGAAGGAGCTGGGAGATCCTTCGGAGGTGGAATCGGTGGAGGTCGCTTCGCACGAGGCGGGCTACACGATTCTCGGAAAGGACCCGGAGAAGTGGAGACCGACCACGAAGGAGACAGCCGACCACAGCCTCCCCTACATTGTCGGGATGGCTCTTCTCGGGGGCAAGATAGAGAACTCGACGTACACCCCCACGAAGTTCAGAAACAAAAAGACGCTCGACTTCCTGAAGAAGATAACAGTCAAGGAGGACAAGAGGCTCACCGCCCTCTATCCGAATGAAGGGATCGCAAACAGGATTACGGTGAGAACGAAGTCCGGGAGGACGCTCGAGGAGGAGGTTATCTTTCCAAAGGGACATCCCAAGAATCCGCTCACCGATGGTGAAGTGGAGCAGAAGTTCAGGAAGCTTACGAAGCGGTTCCTGGGCGAGAGGAGGACGGATGAAGCACTCAGACTGCTCTGGAGCCTCGAGAAGGTGAGGGATCTCTCGGAGCTCACAGCCACCCTGGTCGTAAAGTGAAAGCTACTTCCTCTTGTATGATAGGTCCTTTCCCTTCCAGATGTCTGGGTCTCCCCAGAGCCCTAGGCGCCACGCAGTGAACTCAACGACCTGAGAATGGTCGATGAAGAGATTGACATCCCTCCCGAAGTTCTTGAGATACCACTTGAAGACGGGAGGGTCGGAGGCCTCAAACATCCACCTCTCATACCCGAACCTCTTCACGAGATTCTTAATGACGTCCGTTCGCCATCGTTTCGCCGGGAGGTCCTCCGTGATACCCTCAGACTCGAGCATGAAGAGTTCCGCTCCCACCTTTAGATGCGCCTCGACCTCCTTCACCATCTCGGCGTAGGGTCTCAACTTCATCTTCTCTGAGTAGCCCACGATGTGAGTCCCCGCCCCAGCACCAATCATCATCGAGACCTCGGGTTTCGGTTTCATGCCCAGCTCCCTCACCTGCTTCACAATCGCGACCTTGTCCGGGAGCTTTATGGGGGCGAGACCGCTGGAAACCTCCACCACGTCGAACCCCAGAGCCTTACACTCCTCAAGGTAGAGGTCGACGGCTCTCGAACCCTGGGCGATCACGCGCTCGACGAAGCCTCCCGTCGAGACGTATACACCGTGCTCGTGGCAGAGGTCGATGATCTTCCTGACCTTGTCTCGGGGGAGCAGCCTCATCGACCCGCCCGCGAACTTGTAACCGTCGACGTACTCACCCCAGTCTTCGAGGAGGTCTCTCAGGTACCCGTAGGTGACTGAGGCGTAGTAGGGGCCCCTAATCTCTATGATCCCGGAGGTCCTCTCTCGATTTAAGGCTGGCGAGATGAAGACGTCAAATACGAGCGAGAGGAGGGGCCGACGGTTTGGCTCACGCCGAGCGCTATGCCCTCGCGAGCCTGCCCGTCGCTTTCTTTCTCTGGTACGTCACATTCCAGGTCAACGCGCTGAGCTTCTGGGAGAGAATATCACTCTCCACGGTGATACTCCTCTTCGTCTCCCTGAGCCTCGGGCGGAGTGGGATGCGCCTGAAGCCGAGCGGAAGAACTCTCGCTGTCGGGGTACTGTCAGCCATCCTACTCTACCTCTTTTTCTGGTCGGGCTTCCAGGTCTTGAAAGGAAATTCGACGTTTGTCCAGCAGGTCTCTTCGGTGTACATCCTCAGGAGTTCCGAGCCCTCTTACCTGATCTTCCTTCTACTTATTTTCCCGATAGGTCCCGCTGAGGAGACATACTGGCGCGGCCTCATCCAGCGGGAGCTTCAAAGGAAGATGAGCGGACGGGCAGCGATAATAGTGACATCGGCGCTCTACTCATTGATACATTTCCCCACCCTGAACCCTTCCCTGATCTTCGTCGCGCTTGTAGGGGGGCTCGTCTGGGGCTATCTCTTCACAAGGTACAACAACGACCTAGTCCCCTGCCTCGTCTCTCACATCCTCTTCGACGAGCTCGTCTTTGTGGTGCTTCCGATAGGTTAGAGGAGGAGACCCAGGGAGAGGAGAAGGGTAAATGTGACGGATTGGACGAATGCTCTCATCGTCCGGCGGGCGTGCTCGGGAGGTGATGCATCCCTCCCGGACAAGTCGACCGCGCCTACGAAGAGGGGGATTGTGAGGAAGACAGCCGCCGCGTAGACGGGCGCATAACCGAGGAGGATGAAAAGAAAGACCAGGAGGTATGCAACGAGCCCCAGAGCGAAGATGAGTCTGTTAGTTAGATTTCGCCCCAGCACTACGGTTAGGGATCTCTTTCCCGCCTCACTGTATGCATCGAAGAAGATTTTGTCGTGGGAGAGAAGTACGCTGGTAGTGAGGAGACCGGTCGGAATCGAGAGTATCAGCGGAACGAGGGAGAGACCTCCCGTCAAGACGTAGTAGGTGCCCAAACAAGGAATCGGCCCGAAGCTCAAGAAGATCGAGAGTTCCCCCATCCCCAGACCTCGGTAATCGAGCTTGACCGGTGGGGCGGCATAGAAGTAGCTCAGGAGGATTCCCGGGATCGCAATCCCCAGCGCGAGCCAGCCCACTGTGAGCGAGAGGTAGACGCCGACGACAAGGCTGAAGACGTAAAGAATTGCCGAGGCCTCAAACCCGCCTTTCAGGCTGATCATTCCTCTGGTGAGAGGCTTCCACCCCGGGAATTCTCGCGGGAAGATCTTATCCGAGACCGAGTCGACTCCATTCACGTGGTCGTAGACGTCGTCGATCGCGTTCGCCGCGAGGTGGAGTGAGATGCTCCCCGCGAGTGCGAGAAGGAAGTTCAAGGCATTGAATCTCGAGGTAAGATACCAGGCCGCCGCCGCGCCCAGGGCCACGGGCGCGACCATCACGGGAATGAACTGAAGTCTCACGAGCTTTGCGAAGACAACGAAGCCGCTCGGCTGGTCTCGTGTCATACTGTCTTGCCGATGGGCGCCATAGCCTCCATCGCGTACTCAACGTTTCCTATCGGCATCAGGATCGGCAGGTCGACTCCGACTTTCACGTATTCGCGCACCCTCTCCATCGCCTGGTCCGGGTTTCCGGTTATCGCCAAGGCGTCTATCGCGGCGTCGGGGACCCGCCTCTTCGCCTCCGCTATGTCGCCTCGCTTCCAGGCCTCCTTCATCGGCTTTAGAGTCTCCTCCCTGACCCCATACTTCTCAAGGGCGACGGCGGGAACCACCTCGCTCAGTTGATAGATGAAGAAGTAGAACCCCCTTATCGCCTCTCGAGCCTGCTTGATGTCTCGGTCCAATGAGGTCATCATGTAAGAGGCCTTGGGAATCGACCGATTGCTGGAGTTCTCACCCTCTCTGACCAAGTTCACCATCCTCTCGGTTCCTTCAACGGTGCTTAGTGTGGGTGAGAGGATCGCTCCATCCGCCTTCTCTCCGGCGAACCTGAGGGTCATCGGGGAGAGCGACGCGATGTAGAGCGGAATCTTGTAGGTGAGCTTGAAACCCAGCTCGAGGTCCTTGACCGTGAAGAAGTCCCCGCTAAAGTTGACCTTCCCCCCAGCCCAGATCGCCCTCAGGAGATGGACGTACTCCTTGATCCTCTTCAGTGGTCTGGTTTCCTTAACCGGGAAAATCCTGTGACCAATCAACGGTATCGTCGGGAAACTCCCGAGGCCGAGTCCCAGGATCGCCCTCCCGCCGGAGAGTTCACTCAGGCTCGCAAATGTGGTCGCGAGTGTCACGGGATGCCTCGTGAATGTGTTCACGGCACCCGACCCCGCTTTCAGGGTGTGTGTGGCATTCAGCGCGCACGAGAGATACGTGACGACGTCTCTCTGGTAGAGGCTCTCGTGCATGAAGATGGAATCGTAACCTGAACTCTCCGACTTCGCGGCGACCTTCGCGAGCTCCGCCGCGGGGAGGACAGGGTTGAAGCCTACGGCGAGCTTCATCGACTCCTTGTTTCGCCCTCTTAACCAGTAATATCCTTTTCGTGAAAGGGGATTACTCCGGCAGTCGCAGGTAACTCGGAGCAAAATCGATAATTAAGATGTGAAGACAGAAGGTCGGGATGGGAGAGAGGGTAGGCATCGTCGGCGTGGGCTACGAGGGGTTCAGACCGTTGATCTCCGACCTCTCCGCGAGAGAGCTCATGTTCGAGGCGGCCTCGAAGGCCTACTCCGACGCAGAGGTCGACCCGAGGAAGGAGGTCGGCTCTTTCATCTGTTGTACCGAGGACCTCTGGGAGGGGTGGAGCATAACAGATGAAATGGTCCCGGACCAGATTGGAGGCGCGAGGCGGCCCGTCTGCACGATACCGGGAGACTCGATATGCGGGCTGGGGCAAGCGGTGATGCAGATACGGGCGGGTGTCGCCGACCTAGTCGCGGTAGAGGCGCACAGCAAGGCCGCCGACGTGCTAGACAAGGCAGCGGTCGAGAATCTTGCCCTCGACCCCGTCTTCCTTCGGGCGGCCGGTGCGAACAACGACATCCTAGCAGGCCTAGAGATGAGTGCGTTTCTCGCAAAGACAGGGCTGAGTGGTGACGAGTGCAGCGAGGTCGTCGACTTTTCGAAGGCTCGGGCTGTGCGCAACCCGCGCGCGAGCTATGGAGAGGTATGTGGGGATGCGGAAGGAGATGGACGGGACAGAAGCGAGCCTATCTCCCTTCCCCTGAGAAGGTGCGACAAGGCTGAGTTTGCCGAGGCTGGTATCGTCGTGGTGGTCGCGAGGGAAAACTGGATACGCAAGACGAAGAAGGATGCGGTCTTCATCGATGGGATCGCATGGAGGTCGAGCACTCCGTGGTACGAGGGCGGGGTGGTCGAGCACGCCGAGTACGCGAAGCGAGCATTCGAGGCCGCGAAAAGGCAGGCCGGCATGAAGGGTCAGCTATCCTCCTTCGACTTGGTCGAGGCCGATGATACCTACTCCTACAAGCTCTTACAACATCTGGCCTCGCTGGAGGGAAGTGAGAAGGGCGTGACGGAATTAGTGAGGGGCAGAAGAGGAGGAGGGGGGAGACCGTACGTCAACGCGAGCGGCGGCTCCCTGGGGGTTGGTTACCTCATCGAGGCGACGGGGCTCCACAAGATCCTCGAGTGCGTTCTCCAGATGCGCAACGAGGCCGGGGGTAATCAGGTTAAGGGGGTTGAGAGGGCTCTCGCGCTCTCCTGGCGTGGAAACCCCACTGCGACGGGAGCGGTCGCGATTCTATCCA
>VBPP01000141.1:13094-20692 GCA_005877365.1 Nitrososphaerota archaeon | reverse complement strand
TCTGTCGTCCTCGGGACTGCGCCCGATGCATTCGACGGCATCCACATGAAAGGCGAGTACCTGATGGACGGCGCAGGCGGAACAAACAAACCGTACACGAGGGTCTACGTGGGCGGGGGGACCGGCGTCTTCACCCCGATTGCGGGATGGTGGCACGTCGCATCAGGCCTCTTCGACACTTGTATGGTCGTCGCAGAAGAGAAGATGTCACCTCTCCATCCTCACCCGCAATACGCCTTCTGGAGCATCTTCGACCACACACTCGAGAGGCCGCTCGGCGTAAACCTGCTCTGGATCTTCTCGCTCGAGATGAGGAGATACATGCACGCATACAACGTGAAGGAGGAGGATATAGCGCTCGTCTCCGTGAAGAACAAAGCGAACGCCCTCGACCACCCGTGCGCGCAGCTCGGCGCGAGGATAACCGTCGACGATGTAATGAAGAGCGAGCCGATCTGCTCTCCCGTGAAGAGGCTCGACGTCTCGCCCCCTTCAGACGGAGCGGCTGCTGCGATCCTCGTCTCGGAGGATGTTGCGAGGAAGTACACCGATGACCCTGTCTGGATTGACGGAGTAGGGTGGAACGTCGACACGCAGTACTGGACGAATAGGGACCTCTACTATCCGAGGTACGTGGAGGAGGCGGCGAGGATGGCCTACAAGATGGCGAAGATTGATAATCCGAGGAAGCAGATAGACTTCGCGGAGGTCTACGATCCTTTCGACTACAAGGAACTCCATCACCTGGAAGGGGTTCTGCTGGCTAAGAAGGGGGAGGCACCCAAGATGACGAAGGAGGGAATCACGCAGCGAGACGGTGATCTCCCAGTCAATCCGTCCGGGGGCTTGTTAGGAGTCGGGAACCCAATCGCCGCGGCGGGAATGATGAAGATCTGCGAACTCTTCTGGCAGCTTAGGGGCGAGGCAGGAAAGAGGCAGGTCAAGAAGGAAGTTACAACTGGACTGGCAAACGGTTGGGGAGATCTTCTCCAAGTCGGGACAGTCGTCATCATGAGGAGATAGGAGTTTTCCGCTTCTTCACCCATTTTTTGCCTTGTTTCTGATAGTACTTGGTCCATTCAGTGGCTGCACGTTTGGCTCCGCATTTCTCAATGTAAGAGATTGCCTCCATTAGCTTACGCTGCTTGTCCCCATCGGCAAAGCCGATTGTATTCGAGAACCCCCGGGCGTCTCCGAATCTCGACAGACTCAGCAACCATCCGGAACTGCGCGCCACCGCAAGGTTGGTCTTTTTTCCTTCCGGCATGTTGAGCCTTATCCGACCTGGATGGAACCCAAAGATAGAAAGGAGTTTTCTGGTAAACATGAGGATTTCGTAGTCGCTGTTCGAGACGACCAGACCCAAGTGCAAGTAGGGTCCATTAGTGCGCTCGACGCTCACCGACGGATTTCCTTCGGCTGTGAAGAACCCTCTGAGAAACCCCTTAGGGTAACGTTCGATATAAGCTCGAAGCGCGTCAAGAGGGCGATTCACAAAGTCGTAGAGCATGAAGCTGGTGACCTTGACAAGATACCACATCCCCGTTTCATCTACGATTCTCCTGACCCAGTAAGAATCGGTCTTATGAAGAATCTTCGCCGCGGATGTCGCGAACTCCTTGGCGAAGTCATACGATCGGACCTTCAGCAGCATTCTCTTCCCGCCATCGTTTTCATCACTCCAACCGTCCCCAATCCATGCGCCGAGGAAGAAACTCAGCTCTTCGGAGGGTTGTGCGTTGAATATTCGCTTTCCCGAAAATGGGGATGTCTTTGCCAATGCCCACCGTCTGATTGTCTGTTTTGAGGGCAGGGTCGAACCAGTTGTTGCAAGTTCTTTCTTCAAGTCAGCAACTCCGAGGAACCCCTTTGCATCAACCAGTTTCCGAACCAACTCGTAGACCTTCATTCGGTCGGAGATTGGCGCGAACCTTCTTCCCATATGAACAAATGCTAGATTCGCTTATAACCACAAATGTGCCTTCGACCCAGCGAGGCAATTTGGGAAGACCCAAGTTATCGAGCCTCCCCGCACTTCCCAGATCTGGCTCGAGTCAAGATATTCAAGTTCGTTAGGTAACAATACGGTTCCAACCGACACGCACTGCCCTCCGTGCACAGACCCCGCACGGCCTTTCGTAGGCCGCAGATGATGGCCAGAACTGCTCAGCATCTATACATTGAAGAGCTTCCGTGCGAGTAGGTGTTCTCATTGCGACCTTCCGAGCCGGAGGTACTCTGGGAACCGACCGCGGAGACGAAGAAGCGGGCGAATATCACGCACTACCTCGAATGGCTGGCAAGCCGCGACCTCTACTTCCGCGAATACGAAGAGCTGCGGAGATGGTCCGTAGGAGAGCTCGAGAAGTTCTGGGAGACAATCTGGGAGTATTTCGACGTAAGGGCGTTCAAGTCGTACTCAAAGGTATTGTCACGAAGGAAGATGCCGGGCGCTCAGTGGTTCGCGGATGCGGAGCTGAATTACGCTGAGAATGTCCTTCGAGAGAAGGGCCACGGAGACCCCGCAATCATCAGCGCTGGCGAGAGCGGAGAAAAAAGAGTCGATGTGAGTTGGCAGGAACTCAGGATGAGGACTTCCTCCGTAGCGGCGTCGTTGACAGATATGGGGGTGAGGAAGGGGGATAGAGTCTCGGCGTATCTCCCAAACATACCAGAGGCCGTCGTCGCCTTCTTGGCTTGCGCCAGCATTGGGGCGATCTGGGCGAGCTGCTCTCCCGACTTCGGCGCACCCAGCGTGATTGACAGGCTCAAACAGATCGACCCGAAGGTCTTAATCGCTGTGGATGGCTACGACTACGGAGGGAAGTGGTTCGACCGGCTTCCCGTTCTCCGCGAAATACAGAATGGGCTTCCGACTCTGAAGAGGACGATAATCATCCCAAGGCGCGAAGGGGAGTTCACAGGCGGGGGGCTGCGAGGCGTACTGATTTGGGGCGACATCCCTCAAGTGTCGTCGGCACCGACCTTCGAGCCCGTCCCGTTTGACCATCCGCTCTGGGTGTTGTACTCGTCGGGCACGACGGGGCTCCCGAAACCGATCGTCCACGGCCACGGCGGTATTCTGCTCGAGCATCTCAAAGTCCTCTCTCTCCACAATGACCTGAGAGCGAGCGACCGATTCTTCTGGTTCACGAGCACCGGGTGGATGATGTGGAATTACCTGGTAGGTGGACTTCTCCTGGGTTCGACGATCGTCCTCTACGACGGCAATCCTGGCTTCCCGGATTTGGATGCCCTCTGGAGGCTGGCAGACTCGTCGGGGATAACCTTCTTCGGGACGAGTGCGGCGTACATCAATTCCTGTATGAAGGCGGGGCTCCGGCCGGGAGAGACACATAGGCTGAGGCAGCTTAGAGGAGTCGGCTCGACGGGGTCCCCCCTCTCGAGGGAGGGGTTCCGATGGGTATACGGTGTCAAACGGGACGTCTGGCTCGCCTCGATTAGCGGGGGAACTGATCTCTGCACAGCCTTCGTGGGGGGTTGCCCGAACCTCCCCGTCCGCGCGGGCGAGATTCAGTGCAGATGCCTAGGGGCGGATGTCCACTCGTTCGACGAGCGCGGAAAACCCGTTGTGGGCCATGTGGGGGAGCTCGTCCTCACCAGTCCGATGCCATCAATGCCGCTCTTCTTCTGGGGCGACACTGACGGGAGGAGGTACCGCGAGAGTTACTTCGCGATGTTCCCCGGCGTTTGGAGGCACGGCGACTGGATCGAGATGACGAAAAGAGGGAGCTGCATCATCCACGGAAGGTCAGACGCGACACTGAAGAGAATGGGAGTGAGGATGGGGACGAGCGAGATATACAGGGTCGTGGAGGCCCTCCCGGAGATTGCCGACAGCCTCGCAATCGACCTCGAGGGGCTGGAGGGCAAGTCGTACATGCCCCTCTGTTCCCGACGAGATTTTCGCGGTCCCGGAAATCCCCCGAACCCTCAGTGGGAAGAAACTCGAGGTTCCGATAAAAAAGATCCTCCTTGGCGCCGAGCCGACGAGTGCGCTTAGCAGGGACTCACTGAGCAACCCAGACTCGATCGACCGATTCGTCGAGGTGGCCAAGCGCCTCTCCGTTGAGAGGTAGTTTGATATCTGCGATTCTGGCCTGGCAGATGCGGGGGCGGTTTGAGCGAGCGCGAGGATCTCAAGGTACAGGGGCAGCGAGATCACCACCCCCGACCTCGAAGCTCAGAAGTATCTGTACACCCACTACGAGACGGAGCTGAAGTACGCGTGGACCTCCGGGGTGGCGATCAGTCGGTTCCTCAATGGCCTCAAGGCCGGAGAGATCTGGGGGAGGAGATGCGCCCGATGCGGAAGAACGCTCGTCCCCCCTCGAATGTACTGCGAGGAGTGCTTCCGTCCCACCGATGAATGGGTGAAGCTCAAAGAGACTGGAACTGTGAACACCTTCTCAGTCAGCTACGTGAATGTCGACGCGAGCAGGAGGAAGGATCCGATCCTTGTCGCCGTGGTCGAGATCGACGGTGCCTCGAGTGGGATGGGGATACTGCACCTCCTGGGCGGAGTCAGGCCCAAGGACGTTTACATCGGGATGAAAGTGAAGGCGCTCTGGAAGCCGAGGTCGGAGAGGGCGGGAGCGATAACAGATATCAGGTACTTCGCGCCGGGCTGACTTAAGTTGACGATAAAGGAAAGGCTGACTTCGCTTCGTGAGGCACGAACCTGGGAGGACAAGATACCATTCCACTACGAGTACACAGCCGGCGTCGCGGGGGAGAGTTTCCTTCGCGGGCTCATCGACGGGAAGATTTTGGGCGCGCGTTGCGAGAACTGCCAGCTCACCTACCTCCCGCCGAAGATGTACTGCACCAACTGCTTCAGAGAGATCACAAGCTACAGAGACCTCGGGTTGAAAGGCAGGGTCGCCGCCCTTACGGAGGCCTATCTTGACTTCGCCGGAGAGAAGGTCGAAAAGCCATACATGATCGGCTTCGTAACATTCACGGATGCGAAGGGAGGGATAATTCAGAGGGTCACGGGCAGAAGGCCGAGAATCGGATCGAGAGTTGTCGCCAGATTCAAGCCCAGGAAGAGCAGGACCGGAGCCATCACCGACATCCTCTCCTTCGTGGTGGAGAGCTGATGCTTCGCATCACACCTTAGTCAACCACTTGGTGTAGCGCTTAAGCCTGCCGTGTATCGCCTGGTCGTACATCCGCTGCAGCTTCTTCGCGACAGGGTATCCTCCATCCCCGATCTTCCTGCCGTCCACCTCCCTTATCGGGTTGACTCCTACCGCCGTCCCGCTGAAAAAGAGTTCGTCGGAGGTAAAGAGTTCCTCCCTCGTGAAGTCATTCCTGTAGAAGGTGATTTTCAGGTCTCGCGAGAACTGTATGACTGTGTCCCTGGTAATCCCCCTCAGAATCCCCGAGCTGGCGGGAGGGGTGCTGAGTATGCCGTCCTTGACTCTGAAGATGTTTTCACCGGGGCCCTCGGCCACCATCCCGATCCCGTTCAGCATTATCGCTTCGTCGTACCCCGCAGAGATGGCCTCCATCTTTGCGAGGGCCGAGTTCGCGTAGTTGGCGGAGCACTTCGCCTGAGGCGGGAGAGACCGGGAGTCGATCCTCGCCCAGCTGGAGACCATGCACCTTACTCCCTTCGACAGTGCCTCCTCGCCGAGGTAAGGTCCCCACTCCCACAATGGGATCGCGACGCTGATCTTGTTCTTCAGAGGGTTCAACCCCATCGGGCCGTAGGCGGTGAAGGCGATCGGCCTCAGATAGCAGCTCGTGAGACGGTTGGCTCGGACAGTATCGATGCAGGCATCGACGAGCTCCCGCTTCGAGTAGCCCAAGTTCATCCTGTAAATCTTGGCGCTGTTCAAGAATCTGTCAAGGTGCTCCTCCAGCCTGAAGATCGCGGGCCCCGCAGGGGTCTCGTTGCACCTGGCTCCCTCGAAGACCGCGTAAGCGTATTTCGCCTCCCGAGGGCAGGGTATTTACGCGATAGGCCTCCCGACACGGAGTGATTTAATAGCCGGAGGGAAGAAACTTTCCGCATGCCCGAAGCCGTCATCCTTTCAGCGTGCAGGACCGCCATAGGGAAGCTTGGTAAGAGCCTGGTTGGTATCCCGGCCCCGAGACTCGGAGCCATCGCGATCGGAGAGTCAGTGAGGAGGGCCAAGGTCCAGTCGAAGCAGGTCGAGGAGGTGATTATGGGTAACGTCGTCTCCGCCGGATTGGGGCAGAATCCAGCGCGACAGTCAGCCATCTTCGCGGGTATCCCGGTCAGTGTCGGTGCGTTTACGGTCAACAAAGTTTGCGGATCGGGGCTCAAGGGCGTGATGCTCGCGGCGCAGTCGATCAAGGCGGGAGACAACAATCTCGTCGTGGCGGGGGGGATGGAGAACATGAGCAACGCACCGTACCTGGTGAGGAATCTGAGGTGGGGGGTCAGGTACGGCGATACTAAGATGGTCGACTCAATGATCAACGACGGGCTCTGGGACGTATACAACGACTACCACATGGGAATAACAGGAGAGGTCATAGCGAAGAGGTACCGGATTACACGCAGAGACGCTGACGAATTTGCTTACGAAAGCCATATGCGGGCGTCGCGTGCGATTCGCGAAGGAAGGTTCGATGAGGAGATTGTGCCGGTGGGAGTCGAGGGAGAGAAGGGCGCCCGAGAGCACTTCAAGAAAGATGAGTGTGTCCGAGAGGACACTACCCTCGAGAAGCTTCGAAGACTCAAGCCGGTCTTCAAGGATGGCGGGATACTAACTGCTGGAAACTCCTCCCAGCTCAGCGATGGAGCATCCGCCTTGGTCGTTGCCTCAGAAGAGAAGGCCGAAGAGCTCGGTCGGAGGCCCCTCGCCAAAATAATCGGGTACGCGACGGGTGGGACGAAGCCAGAGCTCGTGATGGAGGCTCCGATACCGACGACGAAGGCCCTCCTTAGCAAGGTCGGGATGGGAATCGAGGAAATGGACCTCGTGGAACACAACGAGGCATACGCCACCGCCTCTATCGCGGTGAGGGAGGCGCTCGGCGTTGACCCGAAAAAGTTCAACGTGAACGGCGGTGCTGTCTCACTCGGCCATCCGATAGGGTGCAGCGGAGCGCGCGTGTTGACCACGCTGATTTACGCCTTGAAGCACACGGGGAAGAAGAGGGGGCTCGCGACCCTCTGCCTTGGCGGAGGGAATGCGGTTTCTATGATTGTTGAGAGGTAGCGCCCTCTCTCAGCTTCCTCCTGAGGACCTTCCCCACCAAGGTCTTCGGGAGTTCGCCGACGAACTCGACCTGCTTGGGCACCTTGTACTTCGCGACCCTCTCCGTGCAGAATTGAATTATCTCGGCCTCAGAGATCCTCTTCGTCGGGTCCTTCAAGACGACGAAGGCCTTGACTGCCTCCCCCCTGTATGGGTCGACCATGCCGATCGCGGCCGCCTCCTTCACCTCCGGATGCTCGAATAGGACTTCCTCCACCTCTCGAGGATACACCTTGAAACCGCCGACGTCAACCATGTCTTTCTTTCTGTCGACGATGTAAAAGTATCCGTCGTCGTCCATCCTGGCGATGTCCCCGGTCAGGAGCCAGCCGTTTCTCA
>VBPP01000141.1:0-13009 GCA_005877365.1 Nitrososphaerota archaeon | reverse complement strand
GGTCACGGGGCTGCACTCGGTCAGCCCGTATCCTTCGACAAGGTTACCCCCTGTCATCTCGATGAACTTTTTCCTGACGGCCACGGCCAGGGGAGCGCCCCCAGAGATGCACGCTCTTACGCTCCGGAGGTCGAATCTCTTGCCCTCTTCACTGTTGATGACGGCGATGTACATCGTGGGAACGGCGCAGAAGCACGTCACTCTCTCCTTCTGAATCGTCTCCATCACCTGCTTCACTTCGAAGCGAGGTAGGAGAACGATCTTCGCCCCCGCGAAGATGGGGGCGTTCATCGTGACCGTCATCCCGTAGATGTGGAAGAGGGGGAGGACGGCCAGGGTGATGTCCTCCGCGGTGAGGGGGAGCGCGGCGGCCGCCATCATGGCGTTCGCGTAGAGGTTGTGATGGGTCAGCATCGCACCCTTCGAGGTTCCCGTGGTCCCCCCGGTGTACTGTAAGACCGCAAGGTCACTCATCGGGTCAACCTCGACGAATCTCTCGAGAGGTCGGTGAGCCCTAATCAGGTCCATGAACCCGATCGTGCCTTCGCGGCGGAGGTTCTTTACCCCGGCGAGGCCGGCTAGGTTTCTCTTAAGGGCCGGTAGGTAATCGGTCAGGCTAGCCGTTATCACGTGTCGGAGGCCCAGTCTTCCCCTGCATGCCTCCAGGCTATTGTAGAGGTCGTTTCCACGAACGACGTCGTTGGCGGCTATGACGAGGGAACTCCCCGAATCCCGCAGCTGGAACTCGAGTTCCCTCTCCTTGTACAGGGGACTGCAAGTCACGACCACCCCTCCTGCCTTCAGTATTCCGAAGTAGCTGATGATGAACTGCGGCATGTTCGGAGTGAAGACACCAACCCGGTCCCCCTTGCGGAGACCGAGGGCTGCCAGCGCGGACCCAAACCTGGAAGAAAGCTCATCCAGCTCGGAGTAGGTGAAGGTTCTGCCCTGGTAGACTATACAGGTTCTGTTAGGGAGCCTCGAAGCCGACTCGGTTAGTAGAGAGTGTAGTGGAGAGGGGGAGATCCCCAGGTCTCTTGGTAGGTATTTCGGCCATGACCTGTGCCAAGCGCGCTCCTGGAGCATCCAAAGAAGAAGAGGGCGAATCACTCCTTAAGCGTATCTGCCGACAGAAGGGAGATCGCCTTTTATGATTACCCAACGGGCGTCGCGCAGTTGATTAGCGCGTCGCTCGTCGGGTTTCCGATCTACACGCTGGCAAGGCTCCAAGGCCTGGCTCTCTCTCCACCGGCGTTCCGCGGGTTGGGGCTGGTCAAGGCGCTCGAAGGAGAGGGTCTCAAGATCATCGACATGGGAGACATCAAACTCCAGAAGTTAAGCAAGGACAGTGGGCCCAAGAAGTTCAGGAACTCCACGTACGTGGCAAAGGCGACAGAAAGAATACGAAGAGCCGCCGGGCAGGCCTCGGAGCGAGAATTCGCAATCTTCGTGGGGGGAGAGTGTTCCTTGGTGATGGGGAGCCTCTCGGGGATGAAGAGTCGGCGAAGGGGGAGGGCCGGGATCCTTTGGATGGACGCGCACGGGGACTTCAACACCCCGGAGACAACCCCTTCCGGCTTCATAGGAGGAATGTGCCTCGCCCTGGCATGCGGGAGAGGTCGGCCCCTCTCACATGAAACGGAAGAGGGGAGGGGGCCGCTCCTCGGGGAGGATGCGGTGGTACACCTCGGGAGCAGGGCCCTGGACCGACTAGAGGAGATAGCGATGAAAGAGTCTGAGATTACGCTCGTCTCTGCGAAGGAACTGAGAAAAGGGGGAGCTGCAGACTACGGGAGGAGGGCCGCGAGGTTGCTCTCCGACAGATGCGATTGGTGCGTCCTCCACATCGACCTGGACGTCATCGACCCCAGAGAGATGCCCGCGGTTAACTTCTTGGAACCGAACGGCATCTCCACTGAAGATGTTCTCCTTGGGGCGAGGGGCTTGAAGGAGACAGGGAAGCTAAAGGCGGTCGAGTTCACTTCTTACGACCCTCTCAGGGATGCAAACCGCGCCTGCGGAAGGAGGGTAGTGAAACTGATTTCTCGTCTCAGCGGATGACCTCGAACGGCTTTATCTTTAAGTATCTAGCGGTGGGAATCCCGCTCGAAGCCAGGTGTCAGAGGCCGGACGCTATCTCATCCTATCAGTAGACAGAGACGACGACCTCGAGGTGAAGACCAAGATCCGCACCCCCATCCAGGGGTGGGAAGCGGTTCAGGACGCCGCGACTCGCCTCGCCCTCGCCGACCCAGAGGAGGCTGACGCGAACGCACTCTTCGCCACGATCAAGAAGCATGAGGAGCTGAAGGCGAGAGGGGTAGACTGCGAGGTCGCGAGCGTCTGCGGAACCGCAGACCGAGGGTTCGATGCGGATAGGAAGATAAGGCGAGAAGTCGAGCAGTTGCTCTCGAGGGGGAATTACACTGGCATCATCCTTGTCTCCGACGGGGGAGACGATGAGCACGTCATCCCCGTCTTGCAGACGCTGAAACCCATAGTGTCCGTCGAGCGGATTGTTATCAAGCATAGCAAGACAGTTGAAGAAACTTACCTCGTCCTTGGGAGGTACCTGAGGATGCTCATCTTCGACCCTCACTACTCGAAATTGTTCCTCGGGGTCCCCGGACTGATGCTCCTCCTCGCGGGAGTCCTCGTCGTCTCCAGCCGATTGTACGAGGCCGAGCTGGCGACACTCCTCATCCTGGGAGGAGCGTTCTTCATCCGGGGGTTCGGCATCGACAGGTGGATTGCCGGAATCCTAAGCACCGGGCCATACGGATACATCCGAATCTTCTCAATCTTCAGTAGCGGCCTGGTCATCCTGGTGGGACTCTCGCTGGGAGTAGGCTTCGTCACGACTCAGGTTCCGGACACAGTCCGGCTCGTAAGCGACTCACCGAACCTGATTCTCGTCTACGGAGCGGTCCTCTTCGGATACTTCCTCAAGGGGGCGCTGCCGCCGATGGACCTCTTCTCGACAATTCTCATAGGAGGACAGAGGGAATCGACGATTCTATTGATCTCCTACGTCCTCGTCGGGCTCGCTGTCATCTTCGGAGTAACGAGCACGGTTTACGCCAGGCTAAGGTTGAGAAGCCTGACGAAGGAGTAGAGCGATGTTTCAGTCGATGCTGAGGACGGTAGGCGTTTACAAGGTATACGAGAGAAGGCTGAGGGCAGAGATTGGCAGGTCGGAGGCACCGAGACATATCGGAATCATACTCGATGGGAACAGGAGGTGGGCGGCGGACCACGGGAACGGCCCGAGCTACGGCCACCTTGTGGGGGCGGACATCGCGGAGAACCTCCTCGACTGGTGCAGAGAGATCGGGATCAAATCCGTCACGATATACGGCCTCTCCACGGAGAATCTCTACAGGTCGCCGGAGGAGGTTTCAGAAATCCTCAAGATTGTCGAAGAAAGACTCGAAAGGCTGCTTCACGACGAAAGGATATACAGAGACAGGGTTCGGGTCAAGGCGATAGGCAAGGTAGAACTCTTGCCCGAGACCACCCAGTCGATACTTAGGCAGCTGGAGGAGCGCACCGCCGATTTCGATAACTTCTACCTCAACATCGCTGTCGCGTATGGAGGCAGGATGGAGATCACAGATGTGGTGAGGTCGATCGCCTCAGATATCAAGGATGGGAGGCTCTCCCCGAGCCAGATCACGCAAGAGACGATCGCCGGAAGGCTCTATACCGCGCACCTCCCTAACCCCGAGCCGGACCTGATAATACGCACCTCGGGGGAGGAGAGGCTGAGCAACTTCCTCCTCTGGCAGGGGGCTTACAGCGAGCTCATCTTCATGGACGTCTACTGGCCCTCCTTCAGAAAGATAGACCTGATGAGGGCCGTCAGAACCTACCAGAGGAGGACGCGTAGACGTGGCAAGTGAAAATCGTTATAATCGCTGTGAGGGTGGGGTCACTTCAGCTTGAAGGTAGTCCTCGGAGGGTTGAAGGATAGGGCGGAGGAGCTTCAGAGCTTCCTTGAACCTAGGGTTGGGATGAAGCCTAGCGTAAGCGGCGGAGAGCTCGAGATGGAAGACTCGGCGATCAGGAAGGGGGTCAAGCCGAGGCAGGTCAAGACGTACGTCAAGCGCTTCCTACACCAGAAGGGATTGAGGAAAACGTTCAGGGTTCTCGTGAATGGTTCGCAGCTTACGATACAGGAGCTGGAACGGGAGGAGGAAGAGAAGGAGGAAAAGAAAGAGAAGGAGAAAGAAGGACCGAAGAAGAGGGAGGAGGAAGCGGTCCCGAAGAAGGAAGGAGCGGAAGAGGAGGGGAGGGAGGAGAAGGAGATGATGAAGAAGAAGGAAGCCCCGCAAGCGCCGGAGAAGAAAGAGGGGGGAGAAGAGAAGGAGAAAGAGAAGGAGAAGGAGAAAAAGAAGAGCTAGCGGCCAATTCGATTCGCGGCCCTTAGCGCCCTCAACCGGAGCTTACGGCGGTCTCGAAGAAAGACGCGGAGGCAGTTTCTCGACGTCCTCAGGGTCTCGAGAGCGTCCTCGAGCCTCCCCTCTTCAAGTAGACGACGTCCATCTGCGAGCGCTTGGGAGGCTCTCGCCAGCGACACCGCCCACTCCGTCGAACCGCTCTTGATGGTCACGAAAAGGCCGGGGCTCTCGATAGAGAGGTACAACTTCAGCAGCGCGACCGACTTCTCGACGCTAAGATAGACGAGCCAGACCTTCTTTTCCTCGGGCGGCCCGCCGCCAGAGCCTGACCCGACGAGTCTCTTGAGGAGAATTTCGGCGTCCTTGAGGTCGTCCGAGATCTCCTTGAGCTCGTCCTCCACGAACTCGGCGCGAATGGGACGATTATTTAAGCGGGAGACTTATAACTGCGACCCCATGCGGAGCGCGCGTTGCCGAAGAAGGAGCAAAAACAGATCTTAGGCACCTGCTACGTTAAGCTCTCTTCGCTGGCAGACCTGGGCCGTCTCTCCTGTGCACTGGAGAGGGCGCCATTTCCCCTCTTCGCATTCAAGGAGGGAGATAACTTCAGAATCGCGGCACAAGCCGACCTCTTCATGGGAACGCCGATCTTCTACTACTTCGATGCGAAGACAAACGGAGAGTTCCTTGCCTACAGAAGCTACGGCGAGTCCGAGGAGGTGCAGCTTTCCTCGCCGTCGAGGTCGAAGATTTGGGAAGTCTGGTAAAGGTTGGCGCGTACAAGATGCTCTTCGAAGAGCCGCCCCTCCCTCTCTTTGGATTCAAGAGCGGTGCAACCTGGATACTAGGAGCCTTTGCACGAATAGACGACTATGAAGAGGCCTCCCTCTTCTTCTACACGCGCATGAGCGGGGAGCCACCCGCCGGGTTCGTGAGATACTCTCCAGCGAAGACCACCGAGACTGCCTTCAGTAAGAAGACCGATGAGCACGGCTTCGTCTACATCAAGGTCGTGAAGCTTGCTGAGAAACATCCGCTCGTCCAGTTCTAAGTTGCTTGCCTACTTTCGTATTTGTCGTGTCGTCTCTTCAAGATATTTCCGAGCCTGTAGGAGAATCCGCCTAGAGTTGTTGTAAGTCACGTTCTCGAGCGCCTCCCGGAAGCTAAACCAGCCGTAAGCCTGGTGCTCAAAGGAGAGCTTCACGTCGTCCTTATTCGTCTCCGCAAGGAGAAAGACGACCTCCTTGTGTACCGACTTATTTTCTCGACGGTAGAAGTATTCGATCTTCCGCCTGAAGCCGTCAATTAGCTTCACGTCGTCGAGCCCCGTCTCCTCATTCACTTCCCTGAGGACTGTCTGCCCTTCACTCTCCCCCTTCTCTACGTTTCCTTTCGGGAAATCCCAGTGTCCCGCGGGGTACTTGAGCAGCAGGTATTTCCTCGAGTTCCCGATGTCGTTGAAGAGTACCGCGCCGGCAGATCGTTCCTCCATGCCTGTAAACTGTCCCCCTTACGATGATAAGAGGCTTCCGCCGAGCCGGGGCAATCAATTTATAGGAATTTTCATCGCCGCCTAAAAGTAGGCTTGGCAAGAATCAGAGTCGCGATCGCGGGTGTCGGGAACTGCGCCTCCGCGATAGTCCAGGGCGTCCACTACTACGAGGAGCGGGAAAGCGAAGAGGGTCTAACTTACGGGAAGCTCGGCGGGTATACCCCCGATTCGATTGAGTTCGTATCTGCCTTCGACGTCTCCTCCAGGAAAGTCGGTAAGGACCTGGCGGAAGCGATCCAGGAGAAGCCGAACAACACGCCGAGGATCTCCGACATCCCCAAGCTAGGTGTCACCGTGAAGAGGGGCCCCCTCCTCGACGGTATCGGCAAGTACCTGAAGGGTGTCGTTCCAGTCTCGAGGGAGGGTGAGGTGGACGTCGTCGAAGAACTCAGGTCGTCGGGGGCGGAGATCCTGGTGAACTACCTACCCGTCGGGAGCACCAAGGCGACTCATTTCTACGCAAACGCCGCGATAAAGGGTAGGGTGGCCTTCATCAACGCGATACCCGTCTTCGTCGCCTCCGACCCCGAGTGGGCTGAGAGGTTCAGGGAGGGGGGTCTGCCCGTGGCCGGAGACGATGTGATGAGCCAGGTGGGGGCGACGGTCCTACACAAGACGTTGGTGAAGATGGCCGTCGATAGGGGGGCGAAGGTCGACGAGACCTACCAGCTTAACATTGGCGGAGACACGGACTTCCTGAATATGCTGGAGGAGAGCAGGCTGAGAGACAAGAGGGAGAGCAAGACGAGCGCAGTGAGGGCGATGTCTCCTTACGAGGTTCCCACGCGGATCGGCCCCAGCGACTACGTCCCATTCTTGAGGAACGACAAGGTCTGCTACATCTGGTTGAAGGGAAGGTACTTCGGGGGAACGACCGTGGAGATCGATGTGAAGCTTCACGTCGTCGACGCGTACGACAGCGCGGGTGTGATGGTCGACGCGATAAGAGGAACGAAGCTCGCTCTCGAGAGGGGAGTTAAGGGGGAGCTTACGAGCCTCTCCGCATTCTGCTTTAAGCACCCGCCGAAGCAGATGCCGTACCCGGAAGCGAAGGCCGCGTTCGAGGAGTTCATTGCCGGGAAGCGGGAGCGGTAGCGGGAGTAACGCGTCTCCTTATCGTGAGGGCGGCGGCCAGCACCGCCAGGACCGCGATGACGACGGGAAAGGCGTATCTCGTCAAGACGTCCTCATGGACCGTGACGCTCTGACTCGGGAGTAGCCCAATCACTTTTTGCCCGGAGTAGCTCCAGGTGAGAGTACCGCCGCTCAGGGAGAGAGACAAGCCTGATGCGGCGCTAAGCGTAAGATTTGCTGAGTAGGTGCTCCCCGCAGAGAGAGAGGGGATGCCGATTGTGACCGCGCCGTTCGTCACGTTCGCGTTAGTCAGGCTCAAGACCCTGACCCCGGGTGGGAGCTTGAGTTCAAAGTGTACGGCGGAGACCTGAACGGGTGATGGATTGTTGACTGAGAGTTGGACACTGAAGCTGCTCCCCTCGACGGGGCTGCGGGGTGAGGCGGAGAGGGAGGCCTGTAGCGGACGCAGGACTGTGGCGTTCCCCTGCGGCAGGTCGAAGTTGAACCTCGTCCCCCCGAAGAGGAGCTGGACTGCCACCCCGGAGGCCTTGAAGGTCCCAGAGCCTCCGCTATCCACTACCACTGTGTAGTTGAAGGATGAGGAGGTACCGGGATTGATCATCTCGAAGAACTTCCGAGTCACGCCCGGTGAGGCGGGAATTTTGTCGAAAGAGTCGGCGCTCGCAGATACCGTGGCGTTGTAGAAGACGTAACCACCTCGGTTCGAGGCGTTCACGACCACCGTCGGGGTCATCCCCCGGAAGAACGAGTTGGGGCTGAGCGTCTTCGAGACGACGAGGCCAGCCGGGGCGGCTATCCCCCCAGTGACGCCCCTAAAGGTGAAGCCGCTCGTCGTGACGTTGAACTTCGCTGGCGTGAAGATCAGACTCCTCTGGCTCACGACGAACCAGACGCTGGCCTTCTTCGTTGCTCCCGTCTGAAGGTTGCTGTACTTCAGAAAGACCGTCTGGTTCGAGCAGGTTATGTTACCGCCGGAGGTCTTCCCGCAATCGAGCCCTGAGGGAATCGGCTGAGCGCTAGAGAGCGCGCTGACGGAGGCGTGGCCGCTGTTCGACGTCGTGTACCTCAAGGTGATATTCATTCTCGACAACGAGAGGGGCGTCGCTGTGGCGTTGACTACGACACGACCGAACCCGACCTCCATCGAGGAGTGGGTGAAGAATAGGGTGGCGAGACTCGAGCGTAGGAGGCGGGTCTCTCCCTCGGGTGTCTGCCAAGAGACGGTGAAGAACCTGGAGATGTTGCTCTGGATGATGTTCGTGAACTTGATTGGGACTCCGACGACCATGGTCCCTCCCACAGAGAGGCTTTGTTTCGTGGAGTTCGCCACCTTTACGTTGAGCGCCGGGCCTGAACCTATATTCGTGACAGTCACCGTGAAGTTCTCCGGCGTTCCCAGGGGGTTTCCCGACGCCCCGCTAGGCTGGACCTTTATGGCGAGAGCCGGCTCTACCATCCCGACAACGACTTGTGCTTCGTTGAAGACTGCTGTCCCGTTGAACCGAACACCGCCGCCCTGGTAGAAGTAGCTGCCAGTGACTGACGGGATGGTAATCTCGCCCTTGTCAGACGAATTCACTTTCAAGATGTACGTCCGGGGCTCCTCCTGCCCCGCACCGATGGATGCAATCGTGAAGTTCCAGCTGCCGCTTGAGAAGGTGAAGATATTGGGATGAGACTTCCACCAGACGTCTCTAACAGTGAAATTCTGGACCGGCTGAGACGCGATGTTCTTGACGGAGAGGGTGACGGCGAGGGTGTCTCCAGAATTGAGGGAACCCTTGTCGAGTATCCTCGTCGCGATGACGACAGATGGAGACTGGAGAAGGGTGAGGTTCAGGGCCTTCACCTTGGTGGTGTGGCTGAGGGTGTAGGAGTAGGAGCCGCTGAAGTTCGCACCATTGTTCCTCACCGTCGCCTTGTCCTTCGAGGAGATGAGTCCATCGAGCGAACGCACGTATATCGTAGAAGTATTGGCGAGTTTCGAGGGTTGGATGGACGAAGGGCTGCTCCCGAAGAGGGTGAGCAGCTGCAGAGTGCCGGAGGCCACGGCCGCAAGTTTGATTGAGCCCACAGTGAGTGAATGGGAGAACCCGCTCGCGGTCTTCTGCCCCGAGAGGGTGACGAAGGGCGAGGCCAGCGCGACCAGCTGCGTAGGCGAGATGAGTGACGCAAAGCCGCCGACGCTCTGGGGGATCAGCCTGAGCAGAGTTCCTGGGACAATGAGGCCGAAGGAGACGGGGCTGAAGTAGCTGTAGGTGCCGCTCCCGTTCGATAGGGGAACGAATGCGGCTGCGAGATAGGAGTCGAAGGCCGAGACCGCGGAGGTCGCGACAGACGCGTCCGAGGCACTCAGCGTGAGGAAGAGACCCTGGTCCGGGATGAAAGGGAGGCGCAGAAGGTCGTAGCCCTCGGGCCCGAACACCTGGAAGTCCGAGTCCCACGAGGTTGTCTTTATCGCGGTCAGGTTGAACGAGGTGAGGCCTGAAATCGCCTCGGCCCGGGAGATCGCTGGCGCTGATGCGTTGACCCCGCTGAGAGTCACGTACCAGAGGGCGTTTGAGCCAGCCGCGTAGACGGCCAGCCTCTCGGAGTATCCGCTCGGGAGAGCGGCGACCCCACCGGGGGCGATAGGCAAGACCCCGAGCGACAAGATAACTGCTATCGCTGCGAGCTGCCTAGACTTCAATTGAATAGACTCCGTTGGCGACCCGGCTATTGTATTAAAACCGTTATGAGGAACTTCTCTTTCTCGGCGACTCCTCTGTCGGGTCGTCGACACCCTTCTCGTTGAGGACGAAGACCGCGTCCCTCTCGGGGTGATAGGGACTGTCGACCATCCTCGCAATCCTGTTCCTCCCCGACTTCCTCAAGTAGAGTCTGTAGGTGCTTGTGTGCGCGACGACGTGTCCTCCTGTGGGTCTGGACGGGTCGCCGAAGAAGGTGTCGGGTGCTGCCTGGACTTGATTCGTCACGACAACGGCGACGTTGTAGACCTCGGCCGTGCGCAGGAGTTGATGCATGAACCGGTTGAGCCTCTGCTGCCTCTCGGCGAGCGTCCCCCTCCCGAGGAACTCCGCCCTGTAGTGAGCGACGGCGCTGTCGAGGAGTACGATCTTCACTCCGTTGGGTTCTATCATCCTTCCCATGTCCTTCACGATCAGCTCCTGGTGGGCGCTGTTGTAGGCGCGCGCCACGGTTATTCTCTTCAAGACTTCTTGAGCGTCAAGCCCCCTCGCCCTCGCTATCTCGGCGACCCTCTCCGGCCTGAAGGTCCCCTCCGTGTCGATGTATATCGCCCCCCCGTCCAGCCCGCCCTCCCCCCTAGGCATCTGGACGGTGCAGCAAAGAGTGTGGCATATCTGCGATTTTCCTGACCCGAATTCACCGTAAAATTCGGTCATCGCCCATGTCTCGATGCCGCCCCCAAGGAGGTCGTCGAGATTCCTCGAGCCAGTGCTGACCCTGTCGATCGCCTTCCTCTTCTCCAGAAGGTCAGAAGCGCTGATGAAGTCAGGCTCCAGCTTCCCCATCTCGACAAGCTTCTTCCTCGCCTTGTTGTTCAGCTCCACTGCCTTCGAGGTGTCTATGTCCACAGCCTCAGCGATGTCCGTAGGACTCGCGGTCGCCAGGTCCAGAATAGTGTAAATCCCCGCATCGTTGAGTTTCTGTTTTGTTGCGGGCCCCACACCGGGCAGGGTCGTGAGGGCGAGCTCCTCATTTACTTCTTCCATGCGGGAAGTGGACTTGAATTCCTGTAATTAAGGCTTAAGGGGAGATTCTCGTCATCGTCCTGGGAAAGAGACCCGCCGCCCTGATGTGCTTCAGCCCCGCGATCCACCTCGTCGTCCTCTCAACGCCGATTCCGAAACCAGTGTGGGGAGGCATCCCGTACTTCCTCAACTCGAGGTACCAGGAGAGAGACTCAGCAGAGAAGTCCTGGCTCCGAACTCTCTCCATCAACTCCTCGTATTCGGCGATCCTCTGTCCGCATGTCGCGAGCTCACCGACCCCCTCGGGGGCGATGAGGTCGGCCGACCTCGTCACCTTCGGGCGGTCGCGATACGTCATGTGGTAGAAGGACCTCGCGCTCAAAGGATAGTCGGTGATGAAGAAGGGTGATTCATGGCTCAAGCTGATTATCCTCTCAGCCTCGGTTGTCAGGTCCTCCCCCCACTCGAAGCTCGCACCCTTCCGTGCAGCAAACTCTCTCGCCTCGTCGTAGGTAATCCTCGGGAGGGGGAGGCTCAGCTCCTTCAAGCTTCTCCCCAGAATCCTGAGCTCCTCCTTCCTCCTCTCCAGGACTCTCTTTACGATGAAGGCGAGCAACCCTTCGAGTAGCATCATGTTCTCGGGCTGCTCGGTGAACGCCTGCTCTGCCTCGATCATCCAGAACTCCGTGAGGTGCTTTGCGGTCCTAGACTTCTCAGCCCGGAAGGCGGGCTGGAAGATCCAGACTTTCTCCAGCGCGGGGAGCGCGGCCTCCTCGTAGAACTGGGCGGACTGGCTCAGGTAGGCCTTCTTCCCGAAGTAGTCGACTTCGAAGAGGGTGGAGCCGCCCTCGACGGCGGCCTGGACAAAGGTCGGGGCGCTAATCAGGACGAACCCCTTCTCCCTGAAGTAGTCGAAGCTCGCTCCGATGACCTCGGCACGTATCTTCATCGTCGCGATCACCTTTCTTCCCCTGATGCTCAGGTGACGTTTGTCGTAGAGATAGGAGGCCGACTTCGCAGCCGATTTCGTTATCGGCCACGTCTCGGCGCTCGCTATGATAGTGAAATCTTTCACTTGGACCTCACGTCCCCCGGGCGCCCTCTTGTCCTCCCTCACCACCCCCTCTGCTGTCACCGCAGACTCCCTCGTCGCCGACTTCATCGCCACGAAGGCGGAATCCGGGGTCACGCCTTTCTTTGCCGAGAGCTGAACGTAGCCGCTCCCATCCCGCAGAAGAAGAAAGACCACACCTCCGACGGTACTCTTACTGACGACCCATCCGTTGAGCTTCACGTGAACCTCGGCCTTCGCGCTCATTACTTCCGCGGCGTTGCTCGCTCGATCCACCCTCACTCCGACACCTGCGGTGAAAGCGCGCGGTTTCTCGTCTTAAAAATATGTCCGATTCCAAACCAAGGGTTAAATTAGCGGGAGAGGGATTCTGTGCTTCACTGAAGAGATGAAACGAAAAGAAAGCGAGAAACGAACCGGGAAAGCGTCCGCGCTGTTGAGGTGGACGGGGTTCGGCGCGCTCGAGGACCTCGAGAGGTCGGCAACGAAAGTCCTCGCGGGAAGAGGGTTCAGAGTGGTGAGGGTAGGGGAGACGATCGCCGTCCTCGGAGGCGAACCGGCGACAGCCGCGAGGCATTGTGCCCACCTGCCGGGCGTTGCTTGGATCGGACTAGGTTACACATCCGAGGGGGGGCTGGAATCTCTTCTGGTTTCTCTCCAGCTCCTCGGAGAGAGATACCTGAGGAGAAACTCGACGTTCGGCGTTCAGGTTGAGGTGACTAGAAGCAATATTCTGAGAGGGGACGTGATCGGAGCCGCGAATTCGAGACTGCTTGGGCTGAGGAAAGGGGCGAGAATTGACGAGAGAAGCCCCGAGCTGATTTTTCAAGTCGCCCTCGACAGAAATCAGGGGGTTGCGTGCGTCGAGATCAGGAGAGGGGTCGGGGGAGTCCCGACTTCAACAGCGAAGGCGTTCTGCCTGGTCTCGGGAGGAATGCACAGCTCCGTCGTTGCATGGATGGCCGCGCTCGCCGGCTTCTCGGTAGAACTCGTTCACCTCCGGACGAGTGAAGAGTCGGTCGTCGAGGCCGGGAGGTTGTACTCAGAACTGTCGCATCGAATCGACCCGACGAGACTGAAGCTGACGCTCCTCACCGGTTCGAAGAACTCACCCGAGGGAGTCCTCGCGGCTTGGCTCAAGAAGACGGGAGAGGAGAGTCCCGTCTTCGGGGGCTAT
>VBPP01000140.1 GCA_005877365.1 Nitrososphaerota archaeon | reverse complement strand
CCGCTCGCTTCTGAGAACGTTTGGGGGGAGAGGTCGTCCTGCTCCACCCTGACGGCGATGCCGAGTCTCTCGGCCTTCTCGGCGTTTCCCTCCTGCTCCGTCTGTTGAGGAATCGGCACCAAGAGGGATGGCTTCTCGCTCAAGACGAACTGGGCTATGCTCGTGTGGCCCGCCCTCGAGACGACGAGGTCAGCCATCTCCAGGATCGAATCCTTTCCGGGGCACCACTCATAGAACCAGCCGAAGGGCGTCTTCCTCGGCTCCACCTCTCCTGATGGATCTCCTCCCGAG
>VBPP01000139.1:858-9311 GCA_005877365.1 Nitrososphaerota archaeon | reverse complement strand
AAGACGTACTGCAACTTCGCGATCAAGTACCTGTACGTGATGGGGAAGGCCTTCGAGAGAATCGAGGTCTTCGTCTTCAGCACACGACTGACGCGTGTAACGCCTGAGCTACAACGCGGTGATTTTGGGGCGACCATGAGACTCCTCTCCGATTCCGTTCCTCACTGGGGAGGAGGGACGAAGATCGGAGCCTGCCTCAGCACCCTGCTTGAACGGTACGGACACCTCATAGACAGAAGAACAATAGTTATCGTCATAAGCGATGGAATGGATACAGGCGAGGTAGCGCTCCTGGAGGATCGGATGAGGAGACTAAAGCAGAGGAGCAGATGGGTGGTCTGGCTAAACCCGCTCCTGGCAGATCCAGCCTACGAACCAATCTGTCGGGGGATGCAGGCGGCACTCCCATACGCTGATACATTCACGAGTGCCAACACGGTTATCGAACTTCAGAAGTTTAGCCAGATGCTTCGGGACCGAGGATCAGAAAGAAGGGGTAACCGCGTTTCTTGAGAAGAGACAGCCTCACTTCAAGGTGCGTTAGAGGATAAAAGGGCGCGCGTGACTGGGGAGAGGTTAGGACAGCGAGGGAAGAATCTCCTTGCTGAACCTCTTCATGTTCGACAGGACTTCCCGGGGCGTAGGCGTAAAGAATCCGATAATGAATGCTGACGCACCCGCCTCGACGTAATCTTCGAAGCGCTTGATGGCGTCGTCTGGGGTTCCAACTATGGCCCTCTCCACCCCTGCCTCCGCGCTCCCGAAACGCTCCTCCATCGATGTCTTTGCGACCCGTTTCGCCTCGCCGAGCGTCTTTCCGATGGAGACCATGTTATGACAGATTATTTTCTTCTCCCTGGGATTCCCTCCTGCCTCGCGAGTCAGGTCGTGAAGCATCACTGCCCCCCTTCGAACCTCGTCGACGTTGGCGCCGCAGGGGATCCAGCCGTCTCCGAGCCTAGCCGCCCTCACGAGAGCGGGAGGCCTCTTGCCCGTTGAAACCCCGAAGTGCTGTCGGCCGTCGGTAATGTACCCGCCGATGTAGATCGGTGGATGCGGCTTCTGCACGGTCTTGGGGTAGAACTCTATGTTGCGGAATTTCGTGTACTCCCCGTTGAAGCTGGGCCTCTCCTTGGTCCAGACCTCCTTCATGACTCGAATGGATTCATCCGTGATCTCGCCCCTCGAATCGAAGGCAACGCCTGCAGCGACGAACTCGTCGTTGTACCAGCCCACGCCCACTCCGAGGGCCACACGTCCCTTGGATAGCACATCAATGGTGGTGACCTCACGCGCGACGCTCAACGGATGCCGAAGCGGAAGGACGTAGATGTTGGTGATGAGGCGAATCTTCTTTGTAATGCCGGCTACATACGCGAGAGTCGTCAGAGCATCATACCAGTTTGGCCTGTCGCCGTTCGGTGTTCGTGCGTCGACGGTCCCAACGTTGCTCATCGCCTTCGCGTTCTTGGCGTCCATGAAGAGGTGGTCGCAGACGGCAGCGTACCTGTAGCCCAATTCCTCAGCCTGCCGTGCGACATCGACGATGAAATCAGGAGTCGCCATGGGACCGTAGTTCGGAAGGAAGACGCCAATGTCCAAAAGTAGGCTCGAGCAAGTTTGGCAGCCATGGGTTAAAAAAGGCAGCGAGTATCTCGAGACCAACGGTGCCGAGTAAAGGAAGTGTTCAGGACCCTTCTAAGGACTTCAGAAAGGGCAATGGACTCGGAGCAGACTCGCGCAGGCGCTCGAGAAGAAGAGCTGAAAGCCAGGTATTAACTCGGCCGAACGACTCTGATTCCTGTGAGACGCTGAATCGGCTCCGAGCGTGACACCAGTTCTTCGTCTCCGGTGACGAACTCAGCTATGGGCGTTCCACTCTTCCGAAGGAGGGATGAATAGGCAACGTGCAGAATGTCCAATGTCTTCAGGCGCAGGGAGGGCGCTAGCTTCCTGGCTTCGGCATACTCCGAAGGAACACTGAGTCTTCGATCCGCAAGGGTCCATTCTGCCCTCAAGGGAAGCGAAACCGCCGAAAGCCGACAGTCTACCAGACTCGCCTGCACCACCGCCTCTAGCCTCGTGACGTCATCGATCTCCGTATGACCCAGAGACAGAGTTACGCTCTCAAGAATCCGAGAGAAGACCGAAAACAGTTCCACAATCGTCAGGGGCGAAACAAATCTGGTTTCGCCGGAGCTACCGAAGAACCTCTCTGCAACCCTCTGAAGCGGGTCACCAGTCTTATACCGAGCCACGATAACCGACGTGTCAACGTAGGACAGCTAGCTGCTTACCTGCCCCTCCCCTCCGCAACCAGCTCAACCGCGGCCTTTCTCATGCGAGATATTCTGAACGGCGCGTTCCCCTTCCTTCTAGCGTGCATGAGCCGGCGAACTGTCCCGGAGACATCCCTGACCTCGCCGGCCTTGGCTCTCGCCCCTTCGTGAATCATCGCTCTCGCCGCCTCACTGCGATTCTTGTAGATTCCCTCTCTGACCAAGGCATCTAGGGCCCTTATATCATCATCGCTCAACCTGAGCGGGAGTACTGCCATCGTATACATTTCGTATAGCAGAGCTATAAACCTTCCAGCGAGTGCAGACTCAGAGAGGGGAAGGGAGACCAGAAGGCCGGCGCCACGATACCCAGACCTACTTGGACTTGCTGAGTGTGGGGCAACCACCTTCGAAGCAGTCGACAGGGAGTTCGCGGACTTGACCAGCCCAAAAAGGCACGAGGCATCTCTTCCGTCGTACCTGGATGTCTGGGTCTTCCATCAGAATCTGGAACAATTTCTGGAACTGAAGGCTAAGCCTCTGATTTAGAGAAAGCATCACGTGTTTCTCGATGTTATCTATCGTTGGGGCCAGATAATCAATCAGCCAGACCTTGCGCTCGATCAAATCCTTGAATCAAAAACTAATCTACAAGAAACTTCGGCGGGGAGGAAGAGAAGAAGTTTGGTCCATGACGCAATGATCCCGAGGACTATGTCAACGCAGCATCCGGATAACGCGAGAGTGCCCGAGTGGTGCGGCGGAAGCATAATAGAAGGAGACGCCGAGGTGCGCGAGGCTTTCCTGGCTTTTAGCAGCCTCGGATGCGATGAGGCTATGTGGGACTCCGAGGGCAAGGACATTGATACAAACGTTGTGAGGAAGCTGCTCAGCGACTATCCAGACTATTTTCGGGATAATGTGATAGGAGAGAGCGTCTTCCTCACGTACAGAATTCCGAATCCGAGGATAGAGGTTGCGGAAAGGAAGATAGTAACCCAGACTCTGCAGACCATCCCGCTTAGTGCAGACGTCGCCTCATTATTTCATAAGAGGAAGACCATCCCCGTCTTCGAGGTCATCCTGCCCTTCACCACTACTGGAAAGGAGCTATTATGGCTGCACGAATACTACCGCCGGGCCATATCAGGGGCAGAGGGGCTGAGACTCGACGGGTCGATAGTTGTGAAAGATTGGGTGGGCTCCTTCAGGCCGAAGACAATCAGTGTTATTCCCCTAATAGAGGACATGAGGAGTCTCCTCGCGATCGACCGGATAGTGAGGGAGTACATTGAAAGAGTGAGGGTTCGCAGTCTGCGCGTCTTCATAGCTCGGTCCGACCCAGCTCTCAACTACGGCCTCTTGTCTGCAGTGATACTGTCAAAGCTGGCACTATCGAAGCTGGGAGGAGTCGAAAGGACGACAGGGGTGAGAATCCATCCCATAATCGGCGTTGGATCGATGCCGTTTCGGGGCCACCTGAACCCAGAGAACGTCGAGAGATTTCTCATGGAGTACAGGGGACTGTCTACCGCAACAACGCAATCCGCGCTCAGGTACGACCATTCTCCTGAGAAGGTCAAGAGAACGATACGTATCCTGAATGAGAACCTCCCCAACGGTGAACCGGTGAACATTTCGAAAGAAGATGAAGAGTTACTGCGAGGTTCGCTCGACAGGTTCAAGGCCAGCTATCAGAAGAGGATAGAGGAGCTTGCTGCATTGATCAATGCCTTGGCTTCGTACGTCCCAGAGAGGAGGGCGAGGAAGCTGCATATCGGTCTCTTCGGCTACAGCAGGAGCGTGAGGAGTGTTACGATGCCGAGGGCGATTCCGTTTGCAGCCGTGTTTTATTCGATGGGCATACCCCCTGAGTTCATAGGTGTGGAGGCTCTCCGCGACCTCAGCGAGAGGGAGTGGAAGGCGGTGGAAAGTTGCTACCTAAACATGAAGCACGACCTCGGTGTAGCGGGGAAATATGTGTCATGGGAGAGCATAAACATGCTGATGGAGATGAACCAGCGGGTCGCCAAAAGAGTCGCAATAGACGAGGAGAAACTGAGGGCGGGGCTCGGGAGATTGATGTCAGACCTCGCCGCGGCAGAGGAGCTACTCTCCGTCAGGCTCGGCCCAAGCGATAATGTCAGCAGGAGGCACGAGAACTTCATCAACAATTTCCTTATTTCGTACATCGATAATGAAGACAACGACGCAAGGGTCGCTTTTATCGAGGCTGCTATGTTGAGGAGGTGTCTAGGTTAGAACAACACCGCCCACCGCGGCCATTTCCTGAGTCAGAAGCCTGGTTCGAGGACTAGCCATAGCTACTTGCTCTTCTTCCCGCCCCTCACTAAGTGAATAGAAGTCATCTTCACTCTTCCCTACTATCTTCTTTCTTCTTTCTCAAGATTGCTGGGAAGCTACGAATCAACCCGGCGAGCCCTCTCGCCTTCGCTACCCTTACTGCGAGTATCCAATCGGCTCTTAGAAGTATCAACGACAGGATGACCGTGACGGAGATCGCGGCGATTAGAGCCAAGGTTGACTCTCCGCCGAAGAGGGTCGATACCTCGGAAAAGTATGCTCTGCTCGCGTAGGCTACGAATACAGAGAGCGTTATCTTTCCTGCCAGATTTGCAGTAAAGAATCGCCAAAACAGCAGCTTGATCATTCCCATTGGGACGATGTATACGTCGTCTGGAAGCGGCGTGATCGAGAAGAAGAAAACCCCGAGGGCCCCATACTTTGCCATGAAACCGTGCAGCGCGTCGAGATTCCTCCTGGTCTCTTCATTTGTAAGCACGTATCCACCTCTCCCAAGCAGGTAGGAAGTCACTTTTCCGATCGCCCCTCCTATGCCAGCAAACACACCAAGCCATAATGGGTCCAGGGTGCTGCTAAGGATGACAACCACAGCGAGATATGGCAATGGAAGGAAAGGCACGGCGCTTCCAAGGACAGAGATGACAAAGACTCCCGGATATCCATACTGAAGGGCGAATCCTGCCAAGTCGTTCAGGACGACACTCAAAACGATATTCTCGCCAAGAGCTAATCAGCTATAGACCCGGGCGTGCCACCGTATCGTCTTTCGAAGACAATCGATCCTTTGCCTCCAACCGCCTTCCATGATCTGTACAAGAAATACCCTAGAATAGTGACTGTCGCGAGGGGCGATATCAATTCAGGCAAATGCAAGCCAAAGGCATTCGCCAGCATTATGCTCCCAAGGAAGCCAATGGAATACATGGCACCGTTCTTCAGGTACTTGTATTTCTTCACGCTCTCAATGTTCCTGGCGGTCAACTGTCGCACCGCCACCGCACCTATCCCGGATCCAATCACTATTAGCGGCACGGAGAGGGTAAACGCGAATGCGCCGAGAACACCGTCTAATGAGAAAGATGCGTCTATGATTTCCAAGTAGAGTATCTTGCTCCAATCGCTCATCTTCTGAGCCGAGAGCATCTGTTTCTCCCGTTCTTCGGCATTCTGGCGGAAGCCATGAGTTATGAAGAACAGACTTGAACCCAGGGCTGCACCAAAAGCAATCACGGCGTTGACCGGTATTGAATACCAGATAAGTAAGGTGAGCAATATCGAGACGACTGCGTAGAACCAAACTCCCTTTTTGTGAATGTATTCTTCGCCTCTCAATCCATAGTGTTTTGGTTCCATGAAGAGCCAGTGCAAGAACAGAAACGCGAGGAAGATCCCGCCTGCAGCGAGTAGAGGTGGAGCTGATGATTCGATAGCCTGCGCAATCGACGAATCCGCGCTTACTATTGAGACAAACATCCCACCGATTCCCAGTTCCGGCCTCAAGGAATAGACGATTAGGAATGGCAAGCCTGCCCTGATTAGGAAGACTGACGTCAGCATCCCCCAGGTCAGAAACCATCGACGTGCGGGAACCGACATTGTTGCAAGGACATCCGCGTTCACCACCGCGTTGTCAACACTAGTTACTATCTCAAAGACGGCCAGACCGACGACCGTAAGTATTGCAAAGAGAATCTCCACCGACGCGATCCTGCTCCACGATTGCCAAGTATTTCTGACTGTTTATTCCTTTATGATTTGAATCGAGAACATACCCACTTATCTAAGCCGGCCGCATCGGCGGTTAAACACGATTTTCAACTGATAGGTTAATCCGAAGACCTCGACGACTACCGCCCTCATAGACCCACTCGTCATGTCCCAACCTCGAAACTGGGAGTCTCGCTCGACTAGAAAATCAAGTGGATGAATGGGTAGTTACAGCATTTATCAAGCGGGATCCTGGAAATTACTAGGAGCTCTTGAACGAGAATGCTATGGACTTGATTCGGAAACTTATTTGATGGTGCCAGGGGATCTTTTCCCGTTTGAACTCTCCGCTGTTGTTAATGGGTGCGCCTCCCACTCCTTGAGGAACTGCGCGTTATTCTCACATTTGTGCAATCGGGCGAAGTGGGCCACCTGTCTACCTACCAACTTTAGACGGTCACCTGTTTCGGGGTCTATGGGCTCCCCATTGAGCTTGAAGGCCTCGGCCGAATCACCGATGGAAACCTGGGCAGGAACAACCCACGCATGCAACGAGCGACCGATGGTGCGCAGATGACTCAAAGCTTCGGTAGCGCCCATGCGACCCCCTGCGACGCCGACAAGCCCGACCATCTTTCCTTCGAACTCCTCGATCCCTGTCAGGTCCAACGCATTCTGCAGAACTCCGCTGAGGCTCCCGTGAATCTCAGGTGAGCCTAGGATGATGCCATCGGATGCCCGGAGCTCGCCACGGAAACGTTCCACCGCCTTGACGTTGCCCTCCTCCCTCTCGAGGCCCCAGTAAGGAAGATTGTAGGCTGCGAGCTCCAGAACCTGGACTTTCGCGCCTTCTTCTTCGGCTCCCTTCAGAGCGTACTGGACAGCCATTCTCGTTGCGCTAGGAGCGCGTAGGCTACCGCTCAAGCCGACGACCCGTATCTCAAGGGACTCGCGGACAGCATCGACGATTTGAGTGTCTAGCATTCAACAATCACTTCGCGTAGGCTTCGAGCTCCTTGCGAAGTGCGGGGGCAACACGTTTACCCAGTAGTTCAATGGCTCGCACGATCTTCGCATGAGGCAATGATGCCGCGTTCATCTGAAAGGTAACCCTTGAGATGCCACCCAGCGCTTTGCTGTGCCGAATAATCTTCTCGACCACTTCGTCCGGGTCGCCAATAATGAGAGCGCCCTGCGGACCGCGCTGAGCGTCGAAATCAGCGCGTGTGAGCGCAGGCCATCCTCGTTCCTTCCCAACCTCGGTGACTGCACGTGCAAAACCTGGAAAGAAATCGTCTGCGGCTTCTTGCGTTGTTGCGGCAACATAGCCCGGCGAATGTAGGCCAACCTTCAACTGATCGGGCGAGTGCCGGGCACGATTGCCTGCCTCTCGGTAGAGATCGATGAGCGGACGAAAGCGGCGAGTCTCGCCGCCTATAATCGCGACCATCAGTGGAAGTCCAAGGGCTCCCGCACGGGCGAACGACCTCGGGGTTCCGCCAACACCTAACCAGATAGGAAGCGGGTTCTGCACGGGCCTCGGATAGACCCCCTGCCCTGTCAGGGGAGGCCGATATTTGCCAGACCAGTAGACGTGCTCATTGTCGCGAATCTTCAATAGAAGTTCGAGCTTCTCTGCGAAGAGCGAGTCATAGTCCTCAAGGCGGAACCCGAACAATGGAAAGGATTCGATGGAGGAACCACGGCCGACAACCATCTCAGCCCTGCCCCGCGACAGGAGATCCACAGTGGCGAAGTTCTGAAATACTCGTACCGGGTCGGCGGAACTCAAGACCGTCACGGCGCTTGTTAGGCGTATCTTCTCTGTGCGTGCTGCCGCGGCTCCGAGGATGACAGCAGGGGCCGAGTCTAGCATTTCCCGTCGGTGGTGTTCACCTATCCCGAATACGTCCAACCCGACCTGATCGGCTCTGACTATCTGTTCCACTAAGTTTTGGAGACGGTCTGGTGCGCTAACCGCGAGGCTTGCCTCGTCGAATGCCGCTGCGAAGCTATCCACTCCAATTTCTATCAACGACATCTGCCCCCATTCGGCCACCGGGGTCATCGCTTAATAAAGGTGGTAGTATTCTCCGACTAAGTAAGTATTATTTACTTAACTGGGAGGACCACGCGCGGCCG
>VBPP01000139.1:0-839 GCA_005877365.1 Nitrososphaerota archaeon | reverse complement strand
GCCCCGGCTCCCACTGGTATCCAGAGGAGGAGACCGCCGAGTCCTAGGAGCGGCTCCGCGACCTCGAACAGGGCCGCCACAGCGAGCAGGAGAGTAAATTCCGCGAGGATGACCAGTACCTTTACGGAGTTCCTCCTCCGCCTTATTGCGAGCTCGTGGATGGTGTACCGATCCCCGCGGGACAAATAATAGATCCACAGAACACTAAAGAGCGGATAGCTCAATTCCTCGAGGAAAGAATGCGGGGAGAGGTAGAGGATCGTGACGACATCCTGTGGCGGCAGGCTCGCCTGAATCGATATCACCTGGATGACTCTGCCCGTATTGTACGAAGCTACGAGTAAGAAAAACTGCCCGAATGCCGGAACGGTACCAGAGAGGGCGACTCCCAGATTGTTGGAGAAGATCGACAAGTACTGCGAGAAGAGTGAGGCCTCTTGGAACGTCTGGCGTTGTGAATTCCATAGGGTCGTATACAATTCCTGCTCACCGGAAAAGAAAGGTGCGACGGCTGCAGTAACGAGGATTGCCTGAGAGATAAGAAATATGATGGCCACCAGCGGACCGGGGCGCAATACGTATGCAAGGGTTCTATGAGTCTTGGGACGGACCAGCCTGCCTCCGAGATTCGATTCCAGTGTGAGGATTGCCGCCTGTCTCTTGTCGTCCTCAACAAGGAGTTTGAGCCGTGCTTGAAGTCGGCGGCCGCCCCTGTAGACAGACAGAGTTCTTCCTCCCAGGACAGCGCGCGTAATCGAGTCCCACGCGATCGTCCTCGACCCTCCGGTCGCTTCTATCTCATCGAGTCGGGCTCCCTCGAGCTTGCTGAGTTTTCTGTA
>VBPP01000138.1 GCA_005877365.1 Nitrososphaerota archaeon | reverse complement strand
TCCTGCACGGTTACCAGCCTGCCTTTGTAGAAAACAGCGACCTTTCCGTGATGCTCTCTTATCAGTTCGTCCTTCATCTTCATAAAGGCTTGAAGGTTCCCGTCGCTGGCCAAGCCAATCGCAAATATTTGGCTTGCGGCATTAAAACGTTGAAAGTCGGTCGGCGACCTAAACCTCGCTTCACTTCCTTACTCTTGCTTCTGGAGGGAGATTGTCTGAGAACAAAATTGGAGCCACGGTGAAAGATGACGCACGCCAGTTGGGGGATACCTCACGTTCATGGACGAAAATCAGGGGGCCACACTGAACTACAGCTTTTTCCTTAGCCCGTCGACTGGCGAGGTTGGTCCTAACCTTGGATTCTCCACAGCGCTGGCAGGAGCCATGGTGGTCTACGATATCGGTTTCCAAATCTTCAATCATGCTTGGTGGGAGGTCTTCCAATAGCACCATGCAGGAACCGGAGGCCCTTTCGTGGCTCCTAAATAACAAGAACGAAACGGCGCTCGCCACGAACCGTTTCGGGAGGACCGCAAATGCAATCAAAGCTGTGAGAAGACTCTATGCGGCCGGGGCGACGCGGGTCGAGGTGGACGTGATGTACGGCGAGCTTTGGAGAATCGAAGAAGAAGGCGGTCCATATGCGGACGCCATTGATGTGACATTCCCTAAGGAGAAATCCAAGGAGATTCTGCGAGTCATCAGGTCGCTTCGACCTAGTGGTTGGCACGAAGACGACTACGATTCTTACGAACGCGAAATCGAGGCAGACCTAGCCCCCAGCCAGACGATTCATCTATGGCGGGAGTAACTTACGAGGCAGAGAACTAGTGGATACGACAACTGCCACAACGGCACGAGTTAGACTACAACAACGACGACTACCAGCATTGGTACCCCGGTGGCTATCTACACTCGAACGCCATAGAGAGATGTTTCGAGCCAGGCGCTACCCTGGACTACCGAGCATGAGTTGCCTGGAAGGTCGTGACGCGGGTTGTCAGGTTCCTCATAGCCTCATCGAATCGTTTACCCGTAATCGCCATGTAGTCGAGAGCGGCGTTTAGCGTTATCCCCTTTGGTGTCTTATCACGAGGACCACTTTCTGAACTTGCATGAAGGAAAAAGGTATCGAGGGTAGCTTATACACTCTTGGTAGGATTGTTCTAGAAGACAAGTAATGCGTTTCGGTCTCCGCAGAGGGTAGCAACTAAGGAAGATCATGGTATTCTTCGATGGATCCCCGTGACCTCACGATTGCTGGCTTCCCCTCCGCTTCCGGGAGAACCAGAGCTGTACGAAATTCTCCAGCGCGGTTTGAGCAGCGAAAATCTTAATACGCATAACAACAGTTCATTGTATACTGTATTTGAGGTGATGGCACATTTCAGCGCGAAGACTAATTGAGAGTGGGACGAGCAGAGGTGGCTCCCTCGACCCCGAGAAGCATGAACGACAGCACGAGAGAGGAGGGGAGGATGAGACATTCCGAGACATAGAGGAGAAGGACGGAACAAGAGGAGACACGGAGATCACCCAGGAGAAGGAGCTTACGAGGCTCATCCAGCAGCTGAAGAGGGTGGTAGACGAGGAGAAGAGGAGGAGCGAGGACTACCTGACCAGGCTGAAGTACCTCCAGGCCGACTTCGAAAATTACAGGAAACGGGTCGATAGGGAGATTCGGGAGATCGAGGAGTTCTCGACGAGCCGCTTTGCCAAGAGGCTCCTTCCCATCCTTGACGAGTTGGACCTCGCCCTAAACTCGGCAGAGTCGAAATCACCACTGACGGAGGGTGTGAAGATGGTTCGGAAGAACTTGAGCGCGGCTCTCGAAGCGGAGGGTGTCAGGAGGATAGAGGCACTGGGGAAGCCGTTCGACCCGGCCCTGCACGAGGCGGTCGATAAGGTGCTGGGGAAGCGGAGCGGGGGGGAGGACATAGTGGTCGAGGAGATAAGGAAGGGTTACCTGTTCAAGGAGAAGATCTTGAGGCCCAGCATGGTGAAGGTCGAGGTTGGGATGAAAGGGCAGGCACGGACGGCCGAGGATGAGGAAGAAGAGGGGAGGGAGGGGGGTCTTACATGAGTGGCAGCCCTTCATCAGCGGGCAGAGAGAAGATTGTCGGCATAGACCTCGGAACGACCAACTCCGCCGCAGCAATCCTGGAGGCGGGGAGGCCCGTCGTGATCCCCAGCGCGGAGGGGCCGACGGCTTCGGGGAAGATGTTCCCTTCGGTGGTCGCCTTCACTCAAGAGGGGCAGCTCCTCGTGGGCGAATCGGCCAAGAGGCAGGTCGTTACCAACCCGGAGGGCACGATCTTCGAGATAAAGAGGAAGATGGGGACAGACTACAAGGTCAACGCCTTCGGTAAAGAGTACACGCCGCAGCTGATCAGCTCCTTCATCCTTCAGAAGATCAAGAAGGACGCGGAGAACTTCCTCGGCTTCACGATAAAGAAGGCAGTGATAACCGCTCCGGCCCACTTCAACGACAATCAGAGGCAGGCCACCAAGGACGCGGGGGAGATAGCCGGGCTGGAGGTGGTGCGGATAATCAACGAGCCGACGGCCGCCTCTCTGGCGTACGGGCTGGACAAGCTGGAGAAGCAGATGAAGATTCTCGTCTTTAGCTTTGGGGGGGGAACCCACGACGTCACCGTGATGGATTTTGGACAGGGGGTCTTTCAAGTCCTTGCGACGAGCGGAGACACTCAGACCGGCGGGGCCGACGTGGACTACGCGATCGTCGACCTCCTCCTCAATGATTTCAAGAGCAAGACGAGGATCGACCTGCGCGGCGACAGGACCGCGATGGCGCGTCTGAAGGAGGCGGCGGAGAAGGCGAAGATAGAGCTCTCCAATCTGATCTCGACCGAGATAGACCTCCCCTTCATGGCCAGCGACGCGAGTGGGACGAAGAACCTTCACTACGTCCTCTCGAGGTCCAAGTTGGAGGAGCTGGCGCGCCCGATAGTCGAGAGGGCGAGGGAGCCGATCCTCCGAGTGATACAGGATGCCAAGCTTACCCCGAAGGACATCGACAAGGTGATTCTCATCGGAGGGATGACACGGATGCCCCTGGTGAGAAAGTTCGTCGAGGAGACCATCGGGAAGCCGGCCGAGAGAGGGGTTGACCCGATGGAAGCGGTGGCGATCGGGGCCGCGATACAGGGGGCGGTCCTCGCCGGAGAAGTGAAAGATATCCTCCTCCTCGACGTTACACCCCTTTCACTGGGGGTTGAAACGTTGGGTGGCATCGCGACTAGAATCATCGAGAAGAACACCACGATCCCCACCAAGAAGAGTCAGGTCTTCAGCACAGCCGCCGATTTTCAGACGGCCGTCACCATCCACGTCGTGCAGGGGGAGAGGCCGATGGCGGCAGACAACATGTCCCTGGGGATGTTCAACCTCACCGGGCTTCCTCCAGCACCGAGGGGTGTGCCCCAGATTGAGGTCACCTACGACATAGACGCGAACGGCATAATCAACGTCTCGGCGAAAGACCTGGGGACTGGGAAGGAGGCGAAGATCACCATCACTGCCTCCACCAAGCTCTCGAAGGGAGAGAAGGAGAGGATGACGAGGGAGGCGGAGCAGTTTGCTGAGCAGGACAGGAAGAGGAAGGAGGAGGTGGAGCTGCGAAACGAGGCCGACTCGAATATCTATACGGCGGAACAGACTAAGAAACAGCTCGAGGGGAAGATCGGTCAGCAGGAGAAGGATAAGATCGACGCCGCGGTTCAGGAGCTGAAGAAGACGCTCGAGGGGAAGGATGTCTCCGAGATCAGGTCGAGGAACGAGGCCTTGAAGGGGGTTCTTCAGGAGATGGGCAGTAAAATCTATCAACAGCAGCAACAGCAGCAGCAACAACAGCAGCAAGCCACCCAGCAGCAGGCGACAGGAGGAGGGTCTTCGCGGGGGGGAGCCCAGCCTGAAGGGAAGGTCGTCGACGCAGACTACAAGGTAGTCGACGATGACGGGAAGAGGTAGAGCGAGGCTGACCCCTGATGAGCGACTCCAAGCGCGACTACTACCAGATTCTGGAAGTCCCTCGCGACTCGAAGCTTGACGAGATAAAGAACGCCTACAGAAAGCTCGCCCTGAAGTACCATCCTGACAGGAACAAGTCGCCCGAGGCGGAGGGGAAGTTCAAGGAGCTCTCGGAAGCGTACGCGGTCCTCTCGGACGACGAGAAGAGGAAGCAGTACGACGCGTACGGGAGGGAGGGTGTCTACCAGAGGTATGGGCCTGAGGACATCTTCAGGGGAGCGAATTTCTCGGAGATCTTCCGCGACCTCGGATTCGGGTTCGGCTTCGATGACGTCTTCTCCCAGTTCTTCGGAGGGGGGAGGGCGGCGGGGCCGCGGAAAGGAGGAGACCTCACCTACCATCTCGAGCTCGGTCTTGAAGACGTCTTACAGGACGTAACGAAGGAGATCGAGGTTCCGAGGACAGAGATCTGCGGGACTTGCGGGGGCAGCGGCGCGAGGCCCGGAACCTCGACGAAGAAATGTGATGTCTGCGGTGGTTCGGGCGAGGTACAGAGGGTCCAGAGCACCGGCTTCGCGAGGCTGATTCGGGTGACGACATGCAACAAGTGCGGCGGGAGGGGATACCTCATCGAGTCTCCGTGCAGGGAGTGCAAGGGGAACGGAACGGTTCAGAAGACGAGGAGGATAAGAGTCGTGATACCCGCGGGCGTGGACGACGGGCACACGCTTCGCCTCCGAGGTGAGGGCGAGGCCGGGGAGAATGGCGTGCAGCCGGGAGACCTCTACGTCGTGATCAACACGAGGCCGCACCCAGTCTTCGCCCGAAGAGAGGCGGACGTCTACGTGGAGAAGAAGATAGGGATCGCGGAGGCGACTCTCGGGGCAGACGCCAGGGTGCCCACCCTCTACGGAGATGTGGAGCTGACGATACCCTCGGGCACGCAACCGGGGACCATCTTCAAGATCAAGGGGAAGGGGCTACCGCGGCTCAACTCATGGGGAAAGGGCGATGAGTACGTGAAGTTGAACGTAGTCGTCCCCAAAGGTCTCTCGAGCTCCCAGAGGGAGCTACTGAAGAAGTTCGGCGAGGAAGAACAGAGGGGCTGATTAGCTCTAGAACTTGTAGATCATAAGGAAGGGAACCTTCTCGATCTCGCGGACCGCCTCCTTTGCTCCGAGTTCGTTGGCTATCGCCAGGTTGACGGCCCGTCTCCCTGCGAGGTTCACCATCGAGCAGACCTTCATGAGTCTGAGCGCCTCCCTATAGTCGACTATCTCGCCGTAGAAGAAATCCGGGGAGATGTGCATCTTCAGCCTTCCTTCGGTCACTGTCTTTCCGATCAGCTCTTCGTCGCAGATGCTTACGAGCGTACTCCCCTTGTAGTCTGCGGTCCTGATGGAGAAGCCGTCCAAGTCAGACTACCTTGGAGACGGAGCGAGCACCGCACGCCTCGCAGACCATGAACAGGAGGCGCTTCACCTTCTCCAGGTGGGTATCGGGGCTCCCACAGACGGGGCAGATGACGCCGTCTTTCATGTACCTCTGGATCAGCTGAGAAAATGACTCTTTGTCCTTCCTGCCGATGAAGATCGCACGCTCGCCGTCGAGGGAGGCCGCGGTAGCCAGCTCCTTGGCCATGTACATCAGGAGCCTGTTGGGGTCTCTTCTAAGGAGCTTCGGGAACTCCGCGTAGTTCCTGAATATCGTCTTGTTCCCGACCCACAATACCCCCGGCTCAGGCAGCTCGAGGCGATTCACGTTCGCCTTCTTCGATTCCTTCTCAAGGATGCTCCTCGCTCTCGAGAGAAGCTCCTGGTACGGGCGTGTCATGGTCGTATTGAAGCGTTCTTGGTATTTCAACTCTTCGAAGATTGTTACTGAAATGTCAGTCGGAGTCGTCCTCACGCCGGGGGACTGATGAGCCTAGCGAGGGGAAGGGCAGCCTACGGCGAGAGATTGTTTTAAAAGTGAAAACACAGAAGGGCAAACGTGAAGCTCAGGGCCCAAATCGGGGTCTTCGGCGGTTCCGGCTTCTACACTTTCTTTAAAAGGGCGGAGGGAGTCACGGTAGAGACGCCTTACGGTTTGCCGAGCGCGCCCGTGACAGTCTCCACGATAGCAGGAAAGAGTGTCGCGTTCTTGCCCAGACACGGAGTCCACCACGAGTATCCCCCGCACATGGTCCCCTATCGCGCAAACCTCTGGGCGTTTCAGGAGCTCGCCGTGACCCGTGTCATCGGCCCTTCTGCGGTCGGGTCGCTGAAACCTGAAGCGAAGCCCGGCGACCTCGTCTTCTGCGACCAGTTCGTCAACTTTACGAACGGGAGGAGGGATACATTCTACGACGGGCCTCAGACGACTCACATCGGACTGGCCGACCCCTACTGTCCTGAGCTTAGAAGGGTAGGGCTGCAGGCCGCGAAGAGGCTAGGGATCAAGGCGCACACGAGGGGGACGGTTGTCGTAATCCAGGGCCCGAGGTTCTCGACAAGGTCGGAGAGCAAGTTCTTCCGGTCTCAGGGATGGGACGTGATCAATATGACTCAGTACCCCGAGGTCGCCCTCGCGAGGGAACTCGAGATGTGCTACCTGAACATCTCGGTCGTCACCGACTATGACGTCGGATTGGAGGGTGACCCGGATGTCAAGCCCGTCGCCCATGAGGAGGTGATCAAGGTCTTCAACGAAAACGTCGAGAAGCTGAGGAACCTCGTCTCTGAGATAGTGAAGATGACCCCCGTGAAGAGAGGTTGCGACTGCGGGAGGGCGCTGGCGGGTGCGAGGCTGAGCGCCAAGTGAGCGCGGCGGCCCGCCTGAAGGCTGCGATAAGGAGCATCCCGGACTATCCGAAGAAGGGGATCGTATTCAGAGACCTGACGACCATCTGGAAGGATGGGAAGCTGATGAAGATGACCACCGACCTGCTCTACGAGCGGTATAGGGGGAGAGGGATCGACAAGATCTTGGGAATAGAAGCGAGGGGGTTCATAGTCGGCGCTCCACTCGCCGACAGGCTCGCGGTCGGATTCGTGCCAGCCAGGAAGCTCGGGAAGCTGCCCTCGAAGAAACTCACCATGGAGTACCAGCTGGAGTACGGAAGACAGGGCTTGGAAGTTCACAGAGATTCGATAACCCGGGGCGAGAGAGTGTTAATCGTGGATGACCTCCTGGCGACGGGTGGGACCTCCTCTGCTGCAGTGAAACTAGTCGAAAGACTCGGAGGGAGGGTAGATGGGTTCGCCTTCATCGTCGAACTCGCCTTCCTCGGCGGGAGGAGGAAGCTGAAGGGCTACGACGTCTACTCCATCGTCACCTACCACTCGGAACAGGACTGATTGACTTGGGCGGAACCGCGGGGATCGCAGTGATAACTGGAAGCGGGATGGAGGGTCAGTTCCATCTGGCTGGCAGAAGAGTTGTCAAGACCCGCTATGGTTCCTCCATAACCTACACCTCACGGGTGGGTGGGAGAGCGTTCTATGTTCTTCCGCGACACGGAGTAGAGCACGACGTCCCGCCCCACAGGATAAACTACCGCGCCAACATCGCTGCCCTCAGTCAACTCGGGGTCAAGACGGTGATTGCCACCACCGCTGTCGGTTCGATGAAGCCTGAGTTCGGGGTCGGGCAGCTGGGGTTGCTCGAGCAGTTCATCGACTTCACGAAGGGGAGGTCGTCGACCTTCTTCGACGGCAGGGCGAAGCACACGGACATGACGAACCCATACGACCGGGAGCTCGGTGAAGCCCTCGTGAGTGCCGCGAGGAAGAAGGGGATGAGCCTCCGGACGGGTCTCGTTTACGTCTGCGCCGAGGGGCCCCGATACGAGAGTGCCGCGGAGATCCGGATGTTCAGGGTGATGGGGGGAGATGTGGTGGGGATGACCGGAGTTCCGGAGGTCGTCCTCGCGAGGGAGATCGGGCTGAGGTACTCCTCGATCGCGATCGCGACAAACTGGGCCGCAGGGATTCAGGGCAGGATCAGCCACGAGGAGGTAGTGACGGTGATGAAGGAGTGCGGAAGGAAGGTGAGGCGACTGGTTGAGGGCGCCATCGCCTCGTTGGAGCGAGCTTAATTACCGGGGGAGGGGTTCGGGGCAGAAGAGAAGGATGACGACGAGCAAGATAGCGGACCCCAAGCTCGCGGGAGAGGGAGAGAAGAACTTCCTCTGGGCAAAGGAGCACATGGGTGCCCTAACGGCGCTGACCGAGAAGCAGGTCAGGAAGAAGCCGCTTGAAGGTCTGACCGTGGGCGTCTGCCTCCACGTCACTAAGGAGACGTCCGTCCTGGTCGACGCGCTCTTGAGATGTGGGGCCGACGTCAAGCTGGCGGGAGCGAACCCCCTCTCGACTCAGGATGATGTGGCGGCCTACCTCGCCACGAGGACGGACGTCTGGGCTTGGCGGGGCGAGACCATTCAAGACTACAACTGGTGCCTGAAGAAGGTCCTCGAGAGCAGGCCGGAGCAGCTCATCGACGATGGTGCTGACCTCCACGTTGCTGTTCACACCTCGAACGCGAAGGGTATCGTTGTTGTCGGAGGGTCGGAGGAGACGACCACGGGGGTGGTCAGATTGAAGGCCCTCGAGAGGGAGGGGAAGCTCCGCTATCCCGTGGTAGCGGTGAATAACGCGCAGACCAAGTTCCTCTTCGACAACAGGTACGGGACGGGCCAGAGCACGATAGACGGGATACTGCGGGCGACCGCGTTACTCCTTGCCGGGAAGAGGGTCGTGGTCGTCGGGTACGGGTGGGTCGGGAAGGGGGTGGCGAAGCGAGCGAGGGGGATGGATGCGAAGGTGACTGTCGTGGAGGTCGACCCGATAAAGGCGATTGAAGCCTACCTCGACGGATTCGAGGTGACGAACATCATGGACGCAGCGAGAAGGGGTGAAATCTTCATCACGGCCACGGGGCAGAAGAACGTCGTCCCGTACGCGGCGATAGAGAGGATGAACGACGGCGCGATCCTCTCCAACGCGGGGCACTTCGACGTCGAGATAGACGTGAAGACGCTACTCTCAAAGGCGAAGTCGGTGAAGGAGGTGAGGCCGCATGTGGACGAGGTCACCCTCCCCAACGGGAAGAGGGTGCACCTGATAGGCAAGGGAAGGATAACGAACCTGGTCGCGGCTGAGGGACACCCGCCGGAGGTTATGCAGATGTCCTTCGCGAACCAATTATTGGTGGCCCTGTACATCAGGAAGAACCACTCGAAGATGGAGAAGAGGATATACGGCG
>VBPP01000299.1 GCA_005877365.1 Nitrososphaerota archaeon | reverse complement strand
CTTGTAAGCAGGCTTCTCTCCAGGCCTCCGGAATTCGACCACGACGTTCCTCATCAGTCTGGAGAGCCTCCTTAGATCCTCGGGGTTTATCGTACTCGTGGATTCGATTGCCACTCTAGTCCTGAACTTGAAGCCCGGGAGTTTCAAAGGCCTGCTTGGAAGCAACTTCAAACTGCTGACGCGTATCTGACCCATCCCCGTCCTTGACACGAAGCCTCTCGGCACTCTCCTCTTCCTTGGATTCTTCGCTTCGACCACGAACGGTCTTCCGGAGGATTCTACAGTGCTCTCGAGGTCTTCGGTTCCGATCCAAGTGAACTTCATCTTCTTCGAACCCAACAGGGGGCCGAGTCTCTTCTGTATGGTGGACTCGACGCTCGCCTTCGTTTCATAACCAGAATAGCCGCAAACCGCGCATCCACCACCACGACAGCTGGCGCAGAAAGTCTTCCTCTGCGAAACTCCGGCTGGTTTTGTGTATCTGCCGTAGATGAATACGGGTCTTGCGTTCAGCCTGACCTCGGAGGCATCCAAATCCGCCAAGACAGCAAGCTCCGGGTTCAGCTTGTCGACCCGCCTATGCGTTGCCCTAGCTACCCTCTCAGAGAGACTCTTTGAGAGCCAGGCCTTTATCGTCTCCCTACCCTTCAGCTTGTACTCTGCACGGAGCTGGTCCTCCCTCTCCTGCATTCCCTCCGGCAGCGAGAGGCCGACGGAGAAGGTTCGAAACTCGTAACCCCTTAGTCTCCGCTGAATGTCGGACCGAATTTCGTCCACTCTTGTCGTGAGCCCTCTGCAGATGAAACAGCGTCTGGGATCCGTCGCGAGAGCTTCCCGGAAGCCTTGCCTGAGGGAACAGGGTTCGCACAGCTCATACCTCTGAATCCCCTCCATCACCTCACTGACCGCCCATCCTTCTCATGAACTGTCTGAATTCACGAGTCTTGCCCGACTTCATCATATTCTTCATCTGTTTGTACCTCGTAACCAGTTCACGGACATCCTTCTCAGTGGTTCCAGAGCCTGCGGCAATCCGCCTCATTCGCGAGGCGTTGAGCCTCTCCGGATTCTCCTTCTCGTCCCTCGTCATCGACTGAATTATTGGCTTGTAGACCTTGACCCTGCTCTCAGCTTTTTCTAGGTCCTCACCCTTAAGGTTCTCAGACACACCAGGCAGGCGCTCAACGATCTTCCTCAGAGAGCCGAATTTCTTCATCTGGTCGAACTGAAAGAGGAGGTCATCCATCGTCAGCTTTCCAGACATCATCCTCTGGACGCGTTTCTGGTCGACTTCGATCTCGGCTTGCTGTGCCACCTCCAGGAGCCCCTTGATATCGCCCATCCCGAGGAGGCGTCCGACAAAGCGGGTTGGAGAGAACTCCTCCAAGTCGTCAACCCTCTCGCCAGTCCCAAGGTAGAGAATCCGTGCGCCTGTCGCGGCCGCCGCAGCGAGCGCGCCTCCTCCCTTTGCGGCACCATCGAGCTTCGTCACGATGATGCCTCCCACAGGCGCCGTCTGATGAAACGCGAGAGCTTGGTTGTAACACTGCTGCCCTATCGTTCCGTCGACCACTAGGATGTTCAGGTCTGGCTTCACCTCGGAGATGATCCTCTTCATCTCATCGAGGAGACTCTTCTCCTCCTTGTGTCTTCCCGCGGTATCGATGATTATTACGTTCTTACTCTGTTGGAAGTTCTTTTTTCCTTCCTTGGCTATCTTGATGGAATCTCTCTCTTTCTCATCGCTGTATACCTCGACGCCGACCGTGGCGCCGAGCGTCTTCAGCTGCGTTACCGCTCCCGGCCTGAAAGTGTCTGCTGCGACGAGTCCGACCTTGAAACCTTGCTTCGTGAGGAATCTCGCCAGCTTCCCGCTAGTCGTCGTCTTCCCCGAGCCTTGTATGCCGAGCATCACGATTACGTTGAGCTTGTTCTTGTCGAGCGGAGTCGGTCCTGCCTTGCCGAGGAGCCCAGAGAGTTCCTCGTATAGGATCGTCACGATCTGATCCTTCCTCGTGATGCCACCGAGGGGCCTCTCTTCGAGCGCCCTCTTCTGAACCCTCTCGGTTAGGTCGAGGACCAGTCTCACGTTCACATCGGCTTGAA
>VBPP01000137.1 GCA_005877365.1 Nitrososphaerota archaeon | reverse complement strand
CGTAGAATCGGGATCACGGCTGAGCTGTACGTTCTGGGTTCTTCGGGTGGACTGCTCGATATCGCCGAAGTCGGTAGACGCCCCATTCTAGCGGTCGAGTCTGGACCCGCGGCAGGGGTGGTCGCAGCCTCGGAAGTTGCGAGATCTCTCCGACTCGCCAAGGTCATCAGTTTCGACATGGGAGGGACGACAGCAAAGGCAGGTGCGATTCTCAACTTCGAGGCGGCCGTCGTTCCGGAGGTTGAGGTTGGTGGGAGGGTGAACAGGGGGCGGCTCGTGAAAGGGAGCGGATACCCCGTTCGGACGCAGAGCATCGACCTGGCAGAGGTGAGCGCCGGAGGCGGGACTGTAGTATCCGTCGGCGAGGCGGGCGAGATGGCCGTCGGCCCGATGAGCGCCGGAGCGGACCCAGGCCCTGCCTGCTACGGGAAGGGCGGGGAAGCGCCAACGATAACCGATGCGAACCTGATTCTTGGCAGGATCGGGACGACCCTACTGGGCGGAAAGATGCGTCTGAATCCTGAGGAGGCCGCGAGGGCCTTCGAGCGTCTGCGCAAGAGGTCGGGGATGGGGGCAGAGGAGCTGGCCGCCGCCTCGCTCAGGATCGTGAACTTTCAGATGGCCAAAGCAATCGAGATCGTCACCCTCGAGAGGGGACTCGACGCCCGCGACTTCGCGCTAGTCGCGTTCGGTGGAGCGGGACCGATGCACGCGGTGGAGGTGGCCGAGTCGATTGGGATAACCAAGGTGATCGTCCCGCCCCTCCCCGGGCTCTTCAGCGCCCTCGGGATGCTGATGACGGATATGAGGTACGACAGGGTCAGGGGGATGGTCGGGCTTCTCGAAGAGGTCGGGGAGGGCAAGATAGAAGAGACGTTTGAAGAGATGGAGAGAGAAAGCGCGGAGTCGCTCGACGAGAAAGGGATCGAGGGTAGAACGTCCTTCCGTAGAAGCATCGACCTCCGATACTATGGTCAGGGGTACGAGCTCGAGATTGTGGTGAGAAGGCCGTTCAACCGAGCGGCTGTCACGAAAGCCTTCGAGGGGAGACACGTCGAGGTGTACGGTTTCGCCCACGACGGCGAGAGGATCGAGCTCACCGCCCTGAGGCTGACGACGACTATCCCTGCGAAGTCGAAGGTCAGACTGAGCGAGGTCGAGGGAGAGATGCCCGTGGCTGGGGGGGAGGGGCGAAGAAGAGCCAAGTTCGGCGAAAGATGGTTCGAGACTCGGGTCTACTCGCGCGAACTCCTCCCCGTGGGTGGGAGGATACGAGGACCGGCGATCGTGGAGGAGTACGACTCGACCGTTGTGGTCCCGCCAGGGTGGGGATGCGTGAAGAACCACTTGCGATGCCTCGTCATCGAGAGGGTCTGATGAGGGTGCGGACGGACCTCGCGACGATCGAAGTCGTGAAGCACGGCCTCATTTACGTATCTGAGGAGATGGGTGTCTCCCTGAGGAAGTCTGCCTTCTCGCCGAACATCAGGGAGAGGGCCGACCACAGCTGTGCGATACTCGACCCGGAGGAGAGAACGGTGGGGCAGGCGGAGCAGATCCCTGTACACATAGGGTCGTTCCCGGTCGGGCTGAGGAACACCCTCGCCTACCTGCGGAGGGAAGGCGTTCAGCCCGCTGAAGGCGAGATGTACATCGTGAACGACCCTTACATCGCGGGGACCCACCTCAACGATATCGTGCTGATACGTCCCGTCTTTCTCAAGGGCGAGATTCTGGGATACGTCGCAAACAAGGCCCATCACGTCGACGTCGGCGGGATGGTCCCCGCGAGCATCTCTCCACGAGCGACGGAACTCTACCAGGAGGGCCTCATCCTTCCACCCCTAAGAATAATGGTTCAGGGACGAATCGACCCTGAACTCCTGGGGTTGCTTCAAGCGAATTCAAGGGTACCAGATCTAACTCGCGGCGACCTCAGGGCGCAGGTCGCGGCAAACCTGCTCGGAGAGAGGCGACTGCTGGGGATAGCCGCCCCCATCGGCCTCCAGACGTTCAAGGCGATCTGCGATGCGATACTCGACCAGACCCACAGGGTAGCGCTCAGAGAGTACGCAAAGCTGCCAGAGGGGAGATGGCGCGCGGTAGACTACCTTGAGCTTGATGACGAGCTGCTTCCCGTCCGCGTGAGCGTGGCCCTCTCCTCACACGGGGTCGAAGTCGACTTCGCGGGAACTCGGCGGCAGGCACCTTCCCCGATTAACGCCGTGCTCGGTGTAACGAGGGCCGCGGTCACATTCGCAATCAAGACTCTGCTCCCGCCCCAGCTCCCCCTGAACGACGGCTTCGACCGCACCATCGTCGTCACGGCACCCGAGGGGACGATAGTCAATCCGGTCAAGCCCGCGGCGGTCGCGGCCGGGAACCTCGAGACAAGCCAGCGGGTCGTGGACGTGATCTACAAGGCTCTCTCGGCGGCTCTTCCGAGCAAGATCCCGGCGGCGTCTCACGGGAGCATGAACAACCTGATGCTGGGTGGGGTGGACCCCAAGCTCGGCAGGAGTTGGGCATTCTACGAAACGATTGGTGGCGGTCAGGGGGCGAGGCCGGGCTCAGACGGGGTGAGCGGGGTTCAGGTAAACATGACCAATACGCTCAACACGCCGATAGAGGTGATGGAACACTACTATCCGCTCCTCTTCGAGTCTTACCATCTCCGCGAGGGAACGGGCGGGAGCGGCACCTGGAGAGGGGGGGATGGGATCGAGCGAGCCTTCACGGCCAAGGCCGTGGTTGAGGTCAGCGTCCTCGGGGAGAGGTCGAGGGTGAGGCCGTGGGGGCTGAGGGGAGGGTCGCCAGGAAAACCATCGGAGTATCTTGTGAGGAGGTCCGACGGCCGCTCGGAGGTGCTCGGGGCGAAGGACTCCACGACCCTTCGCCCCGGTGACACCCTGATAATTCGAACAGCGGGGGGCGGTGGCATCGGGCAGAGAAAGGCCCGTTCCAAGAAGGGGTGACAACGGGGAGCTCGATACCGTATGGGCTTTTATCCCGCGCTGGCATAGTTATCGTTGGCGAGCCTCCAAATCAGGGAAGTAAAGTGCAAGACTCTCTTACACGACCTCGACTACGGAAGGAGTTCGGAGTATACCGCCAACTTCTACAAGGGGTGCAGTCATGGGTGCGTCTATTGCTACGTTCCCTCCCTCATACACGACGAAAGGGGGTGGGGGACCTTCGTCGATGTCAAGGTGAATGCGCCTGAGGTCCTCGACCGAGAGCTGAGAGCAGCGGAGCCGAAGGTAGTCTTTCTCTCAAGCGCTTCAGACTCCTACCAACCGGTCGAGGCGAGGTACAAGATAACGAGGCGCTGCCTCGAGGTACTCCTCAAGCACGGTTTCCCCGTCTCCATCCTGACACGCTCCCCTCTGATCCTCAGGGACCTCGACCTCTTGAAGAGATTCGAGTGGATCAGGGTGGGCTTCTCGATCTCGACGGCCTGCGATAGGCGTTACGAACCCGGCGTCGTCCCCGTGGAGAGGAGGGTCGAGTGTCTCAGGAAGCTTAGCAGCGTCGGCATAAGGACGTGGGTCTCGATGGCGCCGATAATCCCGCGGCTAATCCTGACGGACCTTGAAGCACTCATCGGAAGGCTGCGAGAGGCGGGCGTCTCGATGGTGATGCCGGGCTTGCTCCGTTTTGAGTGGTACGAAGAATCGCGGAAGATGTTCGAGGGCGTAACCGGGGAAGCCTGGACCAACTTCCTCGAAGATGGAGGACCGACCCTGCACAGAATCAGAGAGCTCATCAAGACCTATGGTCTCGACGGCTCGAGTGACTTCTTCATGTGCGAGTCGCGTGGGCGGGATCGCAAGATCGACTCGTTCGCTTCGTGAGCTTCATGCCTAATTATGTGGCTCGATCTGCTAAGGGGAGACGGTGTAGACGTCCCCTCCCCAGAGCGCGACCGCGGTAGAGGTGGACGCGACGAGAGTACCGGTGGAGTCGTAGATGTTGATGAACCCGGTCAAGGGTAGGCGATACTTGCCTACCGGCACAGTCGCCATGCCGCTCGAAGCAACGGGACCGCTCGCGAGCACGGTGTTCGAGGAGTCGACTATCTTCACCGTTCCTCCGGCGGGCGCACCCGTCACTGTCACATTCTCGCCGAATATGGAATAGTAGTAGACGTAAGTGCTCCAGCGCATCGCACTTGCCGAGTTCGTCTGCACCTCGATGTATGAGTTGAATGGTGACGGCATGTTCAGCACCAGGCCGCTGCTCTGATAGACGACGTTACCGCCAAGGTAGACCTTCAGGTAGTTTTGTCCGTTCGTGATGATGGTGCAGTCCTGAGTGAGAGGCATGCTGTTCAGTGGGCTAGCCCAGAGCACAGTCGTGGCAGCGGCTCCCACGACGACTCCGGATGCCTGAACGACAGCCCACTGGTATCCCGACTGGCTTACAGTGGCCGCGCACGCGACGTAGTTTATGAAGTGCGGGTCCGCGGTCTGGATGTACATTCCGGTGTTGAAGTTGTTGTCTGGAATGGTGCTGTACGGGAGCGTGATGACCGCGTGGTAGGCGGTCGCGGTGGTGTTTGGTGACTCAGCGAACAGGCCGGCCCAAGTCGTCGGGAACTTCGCCTGCACTCCTAGATGAAGTCCGGTGGAGTTTTCGTTGAAGGCGAATGGTGCTCCCTCAGCCGGCGCACTGCCGAAGATGCTCCAGTAGCTCGTGTTACCCGTGGTCAACGAATCGAAATGATCGAGGCCCGCCCTAGTTTGCGTGACGTGCCCTGTTGACGCGGGGGTGGGCGTCGAGACCGCGTACACGTCACCCCCCCAGAGAGTGACGGAGCTCGGGGTGGACGCGGCCAGATTGCCGGCGGAGTCGTATGCCTGTATCGACGCTGTCAACGGCAGACGATACTGCCCTACTACCGCAATGGCCGTACCGGCCGATGAGACGGGAGCACTCGCGAGAACGTCATTCGCAGGGCCAACTATCTTCACAGTTCCTCCCGCGGGGGCGTTGGTTACGGTTATGTTCTCGCTAGAATCGGCGTAATAGTACAGGTAGTTTCCGAACCTCATCGCGCTCGCGGAGTTCGTCTGGACCTCCAGGTATGAGTTGAACGGTGACGGCATGTTCAGCATCAGACTGCCGCTCTGGTAGACTAGGATGCCCCCAAGATACATCTTGAGGTAGTTGTTCCCATTCGTGATGATGGTGCAGTCCTGGGTGAGGGGGAGGGTGTTCGGTGCCGACGTCCAAAGATTGGTCGTTGTGACTGCTCCCGTCGCGGGCCCGAATGCTTGAACGAGCGACCAGTAATATCCCGAGGGGCTCACAACGGCAACGCAGGCGACGTAATCGATGAAGTTAGGGTTCGAGGTCTGGACGTAAAGCCCCGTGTCGAATACGTTGTCGGGAATCGTAGAGTAAGGAAGCTTCAAAACCGCGTGGAATAGCATCGCGTTTGTGTTGGGGGATTTCGCGAAGTATCCGGCCCACGTGCCGCTGGCGGCTGATTTTGCGGCCAGGTATAGCCCGCTCGAGTTTTCATTGGAAACTGACCCTCCCGGGGGGGCGTTGCCCGCGATCGCCCAGCCGGCTGTGTTCCCGGTAGTGAGCGAATCCGAGGCGACGAGGCCTGAATTCACCTGGGTGATGGGTGCTGATGCCGCGTGGATGATGTTCATCGCCGGAACAAATGCAACGGCCAACAGCAGTATCGCTGAGAAGGTGATTGCCACCCCTACGCGAGGGCGCCCGATGATGCTCATGACCACGCAGTTACTAGATTCCCAGAAGGACTTATCTCGCTATAGAGTCAATCTAATGGAAAATTTTTGCTAATTCTTCCGCCAATTATTGAGGCTCGCTTCGGGTGAAGAGCCGAGGAGGCGCTGAAGAGCCGAGCTTAGATGTTAAAAGATGCCTCTTGAGGGGAGATTATTCTGCGTCGGCCTTGGCCACCACTTGGTGCTACTCCAGGCCCATGAATCTTCGCAGAACAACGAGGGTCGAGAGTTCCAACGGAACCAATATGCTCTCGTCGGCTGAACGGTCTCTATCTAAACCGTGGAGACGGTGTAGACGTCCCCTCCCCAGACCGTGACAGCCGAGGGTGTAGAACCGATAAGGGTGCCATCGACGTCGTAGACTCGGATGAAGTAGCCGCTCAGGGGGAGTTGTAACTGTCCCACATTCAGGGTTGCGACACCCGTGATGTTTGCGGTACTACTCACCAGGACGCCACCCGACGAGTCCTCTATCTGTACCTTGCCGCCCGGCGGGGCACCGCTCACGGTGACATCCTCACCCAGCGTGGCGTAGTAGTCGGTGTAGGTTCCGTTGCGCATCGCGCTGGTCGAGGTCGTCTCGACCTCGAGGTAGGCATTGAACGGGGGAGGTATAGACAGAGTCAGGTTGTCCCTGTTGACGACTACCTGGCCTCCAAGGTAGACCTTCAGGAAGTTGTTACCGTTGGTGATGATCGTGCAGTCTTGAGCGAGAGGCATAGTCCCGGTAGATTGGTACAGGGTCTCGATAGTCGTAGTTTGATCCGCAGGGCCAAAGGAGTGGTTTACAGTCCAAAAGTAGGGACCCCCGTCGAACGCGACAGCCAGACATCCAATGTAGTTAATCATGTGCTTGTTCGAGGTCTGGACGTATAAGCCCGTGTTGTATTCTTCGCCCTTGGGCATTGAGGTGTAGGGAAGCGTGATGAAGGCGTGGAAGAGGGACGCGCTCGTATTCTGGGTCACTGCGTAGAACCCGGTCCACTGACTAGGGGCGCCCGCCTGTACCCCGATGTGGAGCCCCTGGGCATCCTCGGAGTGGGTGAACTTCGCTCCCGGCAGGATGGTCGCTTCGCCTCCGAACGTCCAAGAGGTTGTGTTTCCGGTCGTGAGGGAATCCGATGCGACGCGACCTGATTTCACCTGGGTGACGTCTCCCGGTGCCGCATGGATGATATTCGTCGCCGGAACGAAGGCACTCACCAAGAGCAGGATCGCTGCAAGAGAGATTGCGAGCACGATGCGAGGACGACCGATTCTGCTCTTGGTCAAACAGGCAGTAGTCTCAAGGAAGCATATGTAGGTATAGGGTGAATCTAACAGAAAATTTCTTTGCTAGTTTTGCACGAACCATTGGAGCTCGCTTCAGGTCATAGCCGGGGTGAAGGCGCTGAGGACCCGAGCGTGGATGAGGCCTGAGTCGGAGATTACTCTGCGTGGGTACGCACTCAATATGATAGAAAATTTCTAGTAGTTTTCGCGTGTATTATTGATCTCGCTTCAGCTCAATTGCAGCATAGGCACAGGATTCATTCAAACCCCTTGGGGAGTAAGAAAATGCCCCGGGAGGCGCTCGACCATCTCGGACGGGAAAGGGGCACACCCCTGAATTTATGCAAGAATTTCAAATACTACTTATCGGTTCACGAGTGATAAGACGGCACCTCGCGATAGGATCTAAAGCATGAACAGGAGAGAATCCACGATAATCGTTGCAGCGCTCGCTCTCGTAAGAGTCGCCATGTCAGTGGTCGCGGTCACTTCTCGGCGCAAACAGCCAAGCCTGTCCAGCCCAACGGAGGCGCGGGGCTAGACGGTGGTCGGATTTTCGCTGCCGGCTTCGTCGTAAGCGATCGAAGTAACAAGTAATCTGTTCAAGCGGGAGACACAAGACAGCAGCTAGAGGGTCAGACCCTCATTCAGACGGAGGCTGTTGAAGATGCGAATCTCTCCTCCTTCGCCTCTGATACTTTCCAAGTAAGGTTTCTCCAAGGGCGCTGGCGAAGGGAACGAATATGGGTGACTCGCCATATTTCACATTCCTAAATTCCTCTTGTTGAGTATCCACGGTGTATTCTTTTCCATGATAGGTCACTGTCGGTAGAACATAAGGATGATATGGAACCGTGGCAGAACTCTTCTTGTGACTTGCTGTCGCAACGATGCCTGACATGGCTTTCCTAGTCCGGGAATACACAAGTGCTGAAGGGGATACCAGTTCTGTCAATGAGAATGCAGGATGAGTTAATCGCCGTCGCACTTAATAGTATTCGTCGATTTTGCAAGATTTTCATTAGGTCCTGCAGGATTTGGACCACGCGGGTTCATGGCCCAATAAGTGACTGTTTGCGCCAATCTGCAGTACCAGGCCGCGGGTCCGCCAGCTCGTACCTGGATTCCAGGGGGATTAGACCCCGCCTATCAGGTGTCGGAGGCATCTAACCAAGAGGGATGTTGCCCCGGGCGGGATTCGATCCCGCGTCTCCGACTCGAAAGGCCGGAATACTCTCGACCGTTTGTTGACCGGGCTCTACGTCTTGGGACTCTATACTACCGGGGCATCGCTTCGCCTCGAAGGACACTGAAATAGAGTTTTGCGAAATCAGAGTGGGGTGAAGTAGCACCACTCATCAAGGCTGCTCAGGAGTCTCATCAGCTCGCTTCTCGTGGGCGGGCGGGGGCGTCCGAGGCTCAGGGTCGCGCTGCTGGGCATGTAGGCGTTCCTCCGCCTGGGTCCTTCGACCGTCCGCAGGTTGGATGCGAACTCCTCTGGCTCGATTGCCGAGAGGTAGTACAGCCTTCCTCCGATCTGTCTAACCCTGCTCCCTTCCGTGGGGTAGTCGGTGACTGCCTCGACGCGACCTCTCGCGTCCCTCAGGAGAAGCTTCAGGACAGCGGCTTCGTCCGGGGTAAGAAGTGATTCGCCCGCTGCCCTCAGTTTTCTCCACAGCCCGAGGCTCTCTGCCCTTACCGAGAGGCGAAGGTGAAGGGTCCCCCCTCTCCGCTTCGCTACAAAGTACATCGAGGCCAGCTCATCGAGGGCGACCTCCTCCCTCTTGACCCGGAGTAGCTCCGGAATCAGGGGAACGAGAGGGTCGAACAAATCCATGTTGGAAGTGGCCAGCCCGCTACCATTGATGTGGATGAACCCGGCGGAGGAGTAGGCCTTCAAACGCTCCCCGCCGCCTACGCGGAAGCCGATTCTTGTCAACCTGGCCGCGATTGTGTCCCGCTGCACGCGATTCAGCTTCGGGAGCGGAAGGTAGTACCTGCCGTCACCCCGAATGAAAGCCTGATGAAGAGTGAAGCGCGGACCGGTCGTCACGGGCTCATCTCACCCGGGCCTTTTTGTCCCATTGCCCTGTTTCCCAGAGATGAATGTTTCATCCTCGTTGTAGGGTCCAGATGAGACGAATGTTAAGAACTCTTTTTAACTAATGGAATCTGACAATTCTTCTGTAGTCTGTCTATTGAAGAAAGTTCTAGTCGTCGATGACGAGACCGATATCGCCGAAGTCGTCAAGCAGGGTCTCGAGCTTCAAGGGATACAGGTAGACGCCTTCAATGACCCCCAGAAAGCACTCCAGCACTTCAGGCCGGATACGTATGAAGTGGTGGTTCTTGATATCAGGATGCCAAGAATGAACGGATTCCAGCTGTATCGGGAAATCATGAAACGCGACGATAAGACGAAGGTCCTCTTCATCACGGCCTTCGAAGAGTCCCCGGAGGAGTTCAGGAAGGCATTCCCGGAACTAGACACGCACCGCTTCATGAAGAAGCCGTTTACAATCAGCAAACTCACAGATAGAATTATGCAAGGAATCGGTAACCAAGGTTCCGCGTCAAGACACCAACCGAGGACCACTGGCTAAGTGGTTCGCAAATCGTGCTTCTTCCCGCGAGCCCGGCTTGGAACTTCTTCCATTGCCAAGCAGAAGATGCTCGCTAGAAGGGTTTCGCGAGACTCTCAAGCCGACAAATGTTATATATGCAGAGACGAGGCAACGATTAAGGTTAACAGGTATTTTGAGCGAGGGGAGGGCCACCGTCATCAACCAAATCGAGCTGAAGATGAAGCACTACGTCGATAAGATCGACGGAGGGCTCGCGAGGGAGCTTGAGATGTACTCAGGTTCGCGCTTTCACGACCCACTCGTCTACGCCACCGAGGGTGGGAAGCGTATCAGGCCCATAATTCTGATGATGTCCGCCGAGACGGTCGGATACACCGACGACCATCTTCTCGATGCAGCTGTCGCCGTCGAACTCCTCCACACAGAATCGATGATTCACGACGACATAATCGATGAAGAGACTTCGAGGAGAGGGAAGATGACGTTTCACGTGAGGTACGGGTACAGCTCATCGCTCCTGACTGCAGACTTCGTCTTCGCGATGATACTCGCAATCGCGGCCAGGTACAAGGACAAGCGTGTGGCCGACGAGATAAGCAGCGCCGCCCTCCAGATGGCTGAAGGGGAATATTCAGAGCTTACCGTCGACCCGAAGAACTACAAGTTGGGCTGGGACGAATACGTGAAGATAATCTCTGAAAAGACCGCTGCCCTCTTTCAAACATCCGCCAAGCTCGGCGGGCTCATTGCCGGAGCCTCCGCGAACCGTGTGGACGCTCTGGCGAACTACGGCAAATTCGTCGGCATCGCATACCAGCTAAGGGACGACCTCCTCGACTGGGGCTCTCAGGATAAGATAACGAGGGCACTCCTGAACGACTCGAACGATGGGGATGTCATATCGAAGCTCAGGAGGTACTCCGAGATTTACGCGGAGAAGGCGAGGAAAGAGCTGGCTGTCCTTCCGGAGAACGACGCGAGCGCCTTCCTCCTAGAGCTGACCGATTTCGCAGTCCACAGAAAGCGCTGACTCGAGCCATCTCGATACGGTGCTGAGATCGGTTCAATTGCCCTTCACGGATTTCCCTGCCTCGAAGGACCCAGCGACCAGATGAGAATCGGAATGGCCATCGTACATAAGGAGGCTCAACCTCCTTCGTGGTACGGCTCCGTGAGGGCTCTGTTCCTGAAAATCTTCACAAGAGTTCAGCAGGACCAACCCCGCAGAATTCTTATAAGCGGTAAGCCGAGCCCTCCTGACACTTTCAAGTTGAACAGTAAGGCGATCTTCCTGGCCGGCGCCGCGGCCATCTTCGTCCTCTCACTCCTTCAGACCCCAGTTCACGCCCAGGCAGCAACCTCGCCGAACGAGGTGATCAGCAGCACCTCCGCGAAGTTCATCGCGGCGGGTGTGGTCTTCGCCCTCGCGGCCGTGGGTGCGGGCTACGGTGTTGGTCACGCCGGCGCCGCGGCGATGGCAGCGCTCGCGGAGAGGCCGGAGGTCAGGTCGATGGCCCTCATCATCACCGCTCTCGCAGAGGCGATCGCCATCTACGGCCTGGTCATGGCGATAATAATTCTGGGCACCGCCTCGACATAGAGATAGCGGTTCAGCTCGATTCTTTTTTCATCTCGGAAATATGTTAGGAATCGCGCTCGAGGCGAAGTTTATCACCTGCTGAGGAAATAGCCCCAACCCTATCATCAAGCCGACAGAGACGCCAAACACAACGATGAATGGAATAGGTTCCTTGACCTTCTCGTTGCTCTCCGACTCGTCGATGTAGATTCTTTTGATCACCCACGCGTAGTAACCCAGGCTGAACGCGCTGTTCACGATTCCGGCCACCGCAAGCCAGGCGAATGGCCCATTGATTACGGAAAGAAAGAGGAGGAGCTTGCTCCAAAAACCATTCAGAGGGGGCACCCCCGCAAGAGCGAGAAATGCCACGGTCATCGTGAATGCTGCCACGGGCATCCTCCTCCCCAGCCCGCTGTATGCCTGTACGTCACCCCGCTTTAGCTCAAGCAGAACCAGCGCCGCTACGAGGAAGGCCGCCCCTTTCATGATCGCATGGTTGAGTATGTGAAAGAGAGCGCCCGTCATCCCGATAGTCGCCTCGGTGAAGTAAGCGTTGGTCTGCTGGCTAAAAGCGTTGGTCTGCTGGCCGTAAGCGTAAGCAACGAAACCCACGAGGATGTACCCCGCCTGAGCTATGCTAGAGTAAGCAAGAAGTCTTGTCATGCTCTTCTGGGTTAGTGCGGCCACGTTCCCGAGAGTCATTGTGAGGAGTGCCAGAACAGCAAGGATATTGGCCATCGTGAAGATTGGATTCTGAGTTACCACGTAGACAGTGGTAACGGCCAAGAGTACCCTGATGGCGGCGACGAAACCTGCTTTCTTAGTCGCCGCCGCGAGGAGCGTGCTCACTGTGGTCGGGGCGCCTTCGTATGCGTCAGGTATCCACATGTGAAATGGAACGATAGACATCTTGAAACCGAAACCAGCTACGAAGAGGAGTATCGCTATGCTTGTGGCAAGGCTAAACGGCTGAGCCGCGATATAGCGGACGGCGGGAATGATCTGCGTGGTTCCGGTTAGCCCGTACGTGAGGCTGATCGCGTAGAGTAGGATTGCCGATGACATTGCGCCCAAAATGGCATACTTCACGGACGCCTCGTTGGACTGAACTCTCTTCTTGTCGAAGCCGGCCAAGACGTATGTTGGGAGGCTCATCAACTCCCAGGAGACGAAGAGCATGAGTAGGTCCTGAGTGAACGAGAGGAGGAGCATCCCCAGAGCCGCGAAGGAGAGAAGCCCGCAGTAGATGGGCAGATTGTCGCTCTTGCGAAGCGCTTCGAGTGACGCAACTGCAACGAAGAGAGAAACAGAAAGCGTCACGATCGCAAAGAAGTTGCCGAGCGAGTCCGAGATGAGAAGGTTCTTGAAGGCTGGGTCGGGCTGTGGCGCGACGCTGTTGAAGGCGACGATTGCCAAGGCGGATAGAAGAGCGACGACCAAGACATAGCCGGATATCCAGCGCTTCTCTCTCTTTGCGGCAACCTGGAATAGAGGTATACCCAATGAGGAGGCGGAGAGCACCACCACCGCCGCGAAGATTAGGTCCAACGATGCGTCATCCTCCCCTCAGATGAAGGATGTATTGGCTCACGGGGGCGGCGGGATCAAGAATTATGTAGGGAAAGATGAGCAAGATGAATAGTGGCACGAGATAAGCGAAGAGCACCGCGCTGTCGAGCCTTGGCGAGTCTTTTACGACCACGCTCCCGGTCGGGGCTGAGAGGACGGTTCTCCTTAACATCCACATGAAGTAGGCCCCCGTCAGCGCGGGAACTAGGACGGTGACTGCGTAAGGTGAAAATGCTGATATTGACGCTGCTATGACCATGAATTCGCTCACGAAGCTCGAGTAGATCGGGAAGCCCATCGCCGCCAGACTGCTTAGCATCAGCAGGGTCGCCGTCCTGGGCATGCTTATCCGGAGCCCTTTCAGGAGCGGTATCTCCCTGGTTCCAGCCTGTTCATGTATGTAGCCGGAGAGCATGAAGAGGGAACCTATCGCGAGTGCGTGGTTGAACATCTGGAAGATCGCTCCCTGGACCCCCAGCGCGCTGCCTGAAGAGGCGGTTGAATAAGCGCCGAGGAGGACGAAACCCATGTGGTTTATGCTCGTTAGGGCGATCATCCGCTTGAGATCTTTGGCGAGAGTCGCGACGATCGCCCCATAGAACATCGTCACTACCCCCACGAGCATGAACGCCCAGGCGTACTGGGTTGATGCTTGCGGGAAGAGGCCCAGGCTGATCCTTATGAAGCCGTAGCCTCCCATCTTCAGCAGTACCCCGGCCAGCAGAACGCTGACCGGGGCAGGTGCCTCCACGTGAGCATCTGGTAACCATGTGTGGAAGGGGACGACGGGGAGCTTGACCCCGAAGCCGATGAACGTTGCTAGAAGCGGCAGGTATTGGAGCCCGGGCGGTATCTTTCCGGCCAGGTCGGGTATATCGAAGGTCGGTACGGAGGTTCCGAGGTAGACGGCCAGGAAGCCTAGTAGCATGATCGTGCTCCCACCGTAGGTGAAGAGGATGAACTTCAGAGCCGCGTATTTTCTTCTAGGTCCTCCCCATATCCCTATGAGGAAGAACATCGGAATTAAGACAAGCTCCCAGAAGATGTAGAAGAAAATGAGATTGAGGGATGTGAAGACACCTACGATGGATCCCTCGAAAAGCAGGATCAGAGCGTAGTACTCTGCCTCGTGGTGTCCTATCTGCGACCTCGACCCGATGATCGCGAGCAGGGCAAGAAGCGTCGAGACGACCAGCAGAGGAGCGCTGAGCCCGTCGAGACCCAGGAGATAATCGAGGCTTATGAAGTGTAGGAGTAAGACGCGATTGCAAACGCCGCCGCTGCGATCGCAATGGCGAGGAGTATGCCAAATCTCTTGTTCATCCTTATAGCCAGATAAGAAACGGGCGCCCCCACCAGCGGCACCAGAATCAGCAATGAGAGTACGAAGCTCACAGTAATCTGTACGCCCCCGTCGCGAACACGAAGAGGATCAGCAGCACTACGAGACCGGTTGAAAAGACGAGGATGTACTGCTCCGTGATGCCCGTCTGGACCCTCCGCGCCGCTCTCGAGAAGGATTGTCCCGTGCTTGAAAACCCATTCGCAACACCGTCGACTATGTTGGCGTCGACCCAATTGCCGGCGGATGAAAGGTAGAAGCCGAGGAGAACACCGCCGGTGTTTATCTTGCTCAGGACGCGGTCCTCCACGTTGGCGATTGACCACTTGGCGAAGCCTATCGCGGGGTCGACGAAGACCCTGTAGTAAACAGCGTTGATGTACCATCTATTCTCGAGGAAGGTGTAGATGCCTCGCACTACACCCCCGTCACCCACGAGTCGGGCGGGGTTGTACATCCTCGCGAGGTAGAACACGGCGGCGAGGGAAAGCCCAACAGCCGCGAATGCGAGGGCGATGAGGGCAGAGGCGACGTTGAAGGCTGGGGGAGCGACCGCTTGGCCGGAGAGCTGCGGGAAGAGGCTCACAAGATACGCGTTAGAGGCCGAATCCAGCGCGTTCTCGACGCCGAGAGGGGCCGAGATAAGGCCGATGAAGAGCGTGCCGACGGCGAGTATCACATACGGCGCCCACATCAGCGGGCTGACTTCGCGAATCCCGTGCTGCGCGACCTCGACTTCCACCAGCTTCGCGCTCTCCTTCCCGAAGAAGATTATCCCGAGCATCCTGAAGGAATAGAAGGCTGTCAATCCCGCAGTCACAGCTCCAAGAGCAAACAATCCAGTTTGCCCCGCGTTCCACGCCACGGCAAGCACCGCATCCTTGCTCCAGAAACCGCTGAACGGGGGTACGCCTGAAAGCGATGCCACCGCTATAAGAAATGCAGCGAAGGTGATCTTCAACCTACTTCTGAGGCCACCCATCTCGTCGATGTACTTCGACTCCGAGAGGTGAATCAGTGCTCCCGCGGCCATGAAGAGGCACGCCTTGAAGATCGCGTGGCTGAGCAACTGGTAGAGCCCCGCGGAGAGACCCTGTGCGAAGTCCGCGGAGAGTCCAGTCAACCCGATCGCCATCATCATGTATCCTATCTGAGAGACGGTCGAGTAGGCGAGGATTTTCTTCAGCTCGAGGCCGACGAGAGCTTGCGTAGCTGCAAGGAAGGCTGTAAAGGCTCCAATCCAGGAGACTGTAAGAAAGAAGGGCTGTACTGTCAAGGAGCTCGCAGCGGCAGCGAAGTAGAATAGCGGAGCCACCCTCGCGACGAGCACGACTCCCGCCTTGACCATCGTGGCGGCGTGGATGAGGGCGGAGACGGGTGCGGGCCCTGCCATCGCATCCGGCAACCACTCGTGAAGTGGGAACTGGGCAGACTTTCCGACCGCTCCCCCGAAGATGAGCAGGGCAACGGGGACGAGGAGACCGGACCTGGACAGCGAGATGACCCAGCCGGTCGAGTTGGCGAGCTGTTGGTAGTTGAAGGTATGAATCCCGCTGCTGAAGGGTGGTCCCGAGTAGACGAAGAGAAGGATGATTCCGATGAGCATCGCGACGTCTCCTACCCTTGTCATGACGAAGGCCTTCATTCCAGCATGGGATGGTGGGTAGGCTTGCTCCTCACCCAGGGCCCGACGAGTTCCCAGCCAACAAAGAGAGAAAGGAAATTGTCGGAGAGAACGATGAGCTGCATGCTCCCGAGGAAGAAGTTCATGAAGAACCAGTACCTGGTCAACCCCTCCTCCCCTTTCATGTACTCTAGACTGTAGAACATGATGAGAAAGCTCACCCACGCCACAACGTTCGCGAGGATTACGGTGTAGGGGTCATGTAGCAGACCGACGTTTACCCCTATCTCCGGTATCCACGGAAGACTGCTCGGAATCACAGAGTCGTACACGCTTACCGACTGTCCTTGCAAGATGGGTATGAGGAGGAGGAGTGCATAGAGGGCGGCCACGAAGGAGAAGAGGACAGCCAGGAGGTTTCTGGCCTTGGGAGCTTTCGCAAGGAGGGGCGCGATCAAAGCTCCAGCATAGGGCAGAAGGACGACCATCCAGAGGTAGTAGGAGGGGAGGAGCGCACTCAATTGGTTTGTCATCCTCCCAGGACGGGAAGGCCGCTGACGTACGGATAGAGGAACCTGGTCACAGACTCAGGGTAGACGCCTATGATTATCGAAATTGCGGCGAGGGAGAGCAGAGGGGCAGTCATCGTCA